>CAYTRP010000534.1:0-2560 GCA_964440195.1 uncultured Candidatus Sumerlaeota bacterium | reverse complement strand
ATGATTGAAATGGCCTCACCGTCCCTTGGCTCCAGGTTGCCCGCCATGCCGGGCATCGCCTCGCCGATGACGCGGGCGATCTTGCCCAAGTCGGCAAGGCGCACTCCAAAGCCATCCATCATCACGCGGTCGAAGGGAGGATAGTCGCGGTCGGCGCGGATTTCCTCGGCGAGCACAAGCCCCAGCGAATCGGCGAGCGGCACGCGGACGCATGTTGGCGTGGGCACGCGTTCCAGCACCTTCGCCAATGCCTCGTCCGGGGTTGCCAGCGGCTGCGTGGCTTTCATTTCGTTGGGTCCACCCATTCCGCCCCGCCCTCCAGATAGTGCTCCTTCTTCCAGATCGAGACGCGTTTCTTCAGCTCGTCGATGACATACCGGCACGCCTCGAATGCCGGATGGCGATGCGCGGACAGTATGCCGATCCACACGGCGGTCTCGCCGATCCGGAGGGAACCAACGCGGTGCACGCACTCGATGCGCAGGACGTCGAACCGATTGGCCGCCTCGCCACAGATGCACTCGCCCTCGTTGCTCGCAAGCGGCTCGTAGGTCTCGTAGTCCAGGCCGCTCACGGCGCGCCCCTGGTGGTTGTCGCGCACGATGCCAACGAATTCGACGAGCGCGCCGGCGCGGTCGTCCCGGAGCGCATGGGCCTCCCTGAGCGGATCAATGGCCGTGCTGGAAATCCGGAACATGCTCACCCCCCCCGCAACCGGCGGGATGAAGGCCACACGGTCGCCATCGAAAAGCGGATCATCCCAATGCGCGAACACATCGTCGATCGCCACGCGCAGATGCGCGGGATGGCGGAGATCGGACATGATGTGCCTTCCTCACTGGAGGGAATGGGGGGCGGAGGCGTCAGCCACCAATGCACTGCATCGAGCGGCCAAGCGACTCGCGGATTGCTTCTTCCAGGTCATACTCGCGAGGGCGGGACCGAAAGGCCCCCGACATGACATTGACCAGCGCGTCGGAGTCGCGACGGGCGATGATGCCGGCCAGCGATGTTTCCTTCGCGGAGAGCAGGCACGGCCGCAACGTCCCGTCGCTCGTCAGCCGGAGCTTGTTGCAAGTCGAACACTTGGTGCGCGACATCTGCGAGATGAAGCCGATGCGCGCGCGCGTGCCCGCAACGCGCCAGGTCCGCGCCGGGCCGAAACCGGTCGGCTTGTCGCATGGGAGCAGCCTCGCGCCCTCGCGTTCAAGTTGCCCGCGCAAGTCGTCGACCGAGACGAACACCTCGCGCCAGTAGTCCTTTTCGTCGCCCAGCGGCATGGGCTCGATGAACCGCACCTCGATGTTTTCCCGGTCGCTGAACTCCACGAAGTCGGTCAACTCGGTCGTGTTGCGCCCCTTGAGCGCCACCACGTTCACCTTCACCTGGCGGAAGTGGTCCTTGCACGCGGCGATCCCCGCGAGGACACGGTCGAGGTCGCCGCCGCGCGTGATCCCGCGAAAGCGCTCCCGATCAAGCGAATCCATCGACACGTTGACGCGCGACACACCCGCGGCAGCGAGCAGCGGCGCCATCTTCTCCATTCGAACACCGTTGGTCGTCAGAGCGATGTCCTCCAGCCCCTCAAGCCCGCGCGCGCGATTAACCCACTCCACCAGGCCCGGGCGCACCGTTGGCTCTCCCCCGGTGATGCGAAGCGCGCGGACACCCATCCGCTCGACCGGCGTCTCGACCAACCAGAAGAGGTCGTCCCACGAGAGCGGCTCGGGCGCGAGCGAGGGACACGTTCCGTTGGGCGAACAGTACTCGCAGCGCAGGTTGCAACGATCGGTCACGCTCACGCGCATGTAGCTGAACGTGCGCCCGAACTGGTCGCGCACGCGCCGAAGCGGTGGCGGGGCCATTGCGCGGGAACTGGTGCTCATTGCGCCCCCCCCGGTCGCTTGACCTCTGCAAGCTGCCCCATCGTGTTGATGGAAACAAGTGTCGCTTCGCCGGACTCGGAAATCGTGACCCTCCGGCAGTTTTGGCGATCAAGCCAATACCGCGGCGAGCGCACGCCAGCGGCCAGGGCCTCGCGCATTGCGGGCAACGCGGATGCCGGAAACACCCCGGGGAACGGAGCGAGCGACCGCCCCGATCCGTTCCCGAAGAAGGCCGGGCGCTCATCCGTGGCATCCACCAGCCGGCGCAGCAGGTCCGTCCGCAAAAGCGGCTGGTCGCAGCATACCACCATCAAGCGGCGCGCGCCGCTTACCTCCAGCCCGCGGGCCACGGCGGCCAGAGGGCCTTTGAACGCCTCCGCGTCGGGAATAAGCGGCGGGCCGAGCCCTCGCAGGAATTCCCCCGGCTCGGCGCGGCACGACACGAACACAGGGAAGCCAAGTGGCCGGACCGCGTCGAGGACATGCTGGATCATCGGGCGGAGGTCGTCGAGCAAGACCGCCTCCTTCGGCGCGCCCATGCGCGAACTGCGCCCACCGGCCAGGACAAGGGCCGCTGTTGTGGGCGCGGATGCGGTGGCGCCGGGGTTCATGTGGGCACCGGCCTCTCCCCCGGCAGCAGGACGCGCAGGTCCTCCGCCGGCACGCATTGGCAG
>CAYTRP010000533.1:0-2574 GCA_964440195.1 uncultured Candidatus Sumerlaeota bacterium | reverse complement strand
CAAACAGCGTTCCCGTCAAGGAGCGGGCGGGGATTCATCCCGAATCGGGGATTGTCCCGGCTCAAGAACCCCGAACCCACCCCGGCCGTTCGCCCCGCAAAAGGGCAAACGGCCGGAGGGTCCCGATTACTTCAGCTCGATGACGGCGCCAGCCGACTCAAGCTGCTTCTTGAACTTCTCGGCGTCTTCCTTGGAAACATCCTTCACGACTTCCTTGGGGGCGCCTTCCACGAGATCCTTTGCCTCCTTCAAGCCGAGGCCCGTGATCGCGCGCACTTCCTTGATCACGTTGATCTTCTTCTCGCCGGCGTCCTTCAGGAGGACTGTGAACTCCGTCTTCTCCTCGACAGGTGCCGCAGCCGCGCCGCCACCGGCGGGTGCCGCAACGGCAACCGCGGCGGGTGCGGCGGAAACGCCGAAGGTGTCTTCGAACAGCTTGACAAGCTCCGCAACTTCCATCAAGGGCTTCAGCTTGATTGCCTCGATGATCTGCTCGTTGGTAAGTGCCGACATGGATCTTTCTCCTTGGGTCAATGATACGCTAGGCGTAAGGTCAAGAGTGACAGGTTTTCATAGAACGATCTACAGCCCAAAGGCTGGCCTTAGGCGGCTTGTTCGCCACCCTCCTCCAACTTGCGCTGATGCGCCGCCAATGCGTACCCAAACTGGGCCACACAGGCGTACAGGACTCCGGCAAGGTTCTGCGCCGGGGCATTCATGCTGCCCAGCAAGCGAGAAATAAGCTCCTCGCGTCCTGGCAGCTTCGCCAGTTCGTCCACCTGCAAAGCCGTCAGCAGCTTTTTCTCCAGAAGCCCGCCCTTGATCTCCAGGCGTGCTTCCTCGTTTTCCTTGATGAACCCCTGCACTTCCTTCGCGGGGGTCACGGGATCTTCCAACCCGATCGCAATGATCGTCGGGCCGGAGAGCGCCTTGTCCAGCGACCGCTTGTCGCGGTCCGCCAACCCATCCGTGTCATAACCGGTCGTCGCCAGCGCACGCTTGAGGAGCGTGTTCGTGGCGCCCTTGACCGCGACGCCCTTGGAACGCAGCCGCTTGCGCAGTGCCGTCATCTGGCCCAACGTCAAGCCGTTGTTGTTCATCAGGACGATTCCGTCACCCGTCTGGAACAGCTTCTCCAGTTCGGAGACCGCCTCCACCTTCGGGGCGCGTCCGCGCCGCTTTGTTGCCGCTTTTCCGAGCTTGGCCATTTGGTCTCACCTCCTTTCGGAACCCCGGGTCTTGCGACATCCAACCCGGGCGCTCCGTCTGCTTCGCCACGGGGGCGAAGTTCGCATCGGAGGGAGCCACAGGCCTCGGCAGGAGGGGTCATTCGACCCGGTTCTTGGTCCGCCCGGCGCGAAGCGCGGGGGGAACTCCTGCTGTCTCTGACCGACTGGGCGTAATCGGTACCACACCATCAAACCGCGCCGGGCATCGTGCCCTGGGCGGAAAATCCACCCGCCATCACCGAAACCAGCAACGCATTGCCTCGTCAGGCGGCCTTGGCGGCCGCCTTCATGTCGGGAGCCGTCAGGCGGATGCCCGGGCTCATCGTGCTGCTGAGGGTGATCGACTTCATATAGGTTCCCTTGGCTGCCGAGGGCTTCGCCTTGGCAACGGCGTCGAGAAGCGCCGACAGGTTCTCGATCAACTGGTCATCCGTGAAGGACAACTTCCCGGCGGGGACGTGAATGATGCCCGTCTTGTCGAGGCGGTATTCCACCTGGCCGGCCTTGAGATTGTTGATCGCCTCGGCGATGTTCATGGTGACGGTGCCAACCTTGGGGTTGGGCATCATGCCGCGCGGGCCGAGCACCTTGCCCAGGCGACCGACGTGGCGCATCATGTCGGGAGTGGAAACCGCCGCGTCGAAATCGAGGAAGCCCTCGAGCACCCTCTTCACGAGGTCCTCGCCGCCGACGACGTCCGCGCCCGCCTCCTGCGCCTCGCGCACCTTGTCGCCGGTGGCGAAGACCGCCACGCGCACCTTCTTGCCGGTGCCGTGCGGGAGGACGACGTTGCCGCGGACCTGCTGGTCCTGGTTGCGGGGATCGACGCCGAGGCGGATGTCCAGCGTGACCGACTCGTTGAACTTGGCGAATGCCATCTTGCGAAGCAGGTTCACCGCATCGGCCAGCTCATAGCGCTTCTGGCGGTCCACCAACTTCAACGCCGCGTCATACTTCTTGCCGTGCCTTGCCATTTTTTTCTCCCGTGGTTCGAGCGGCCCGCGAGGGCCTCCCACACAAAGTGACACGGGCATCCCGCCCGTGGGTATTGCCCGGGGCCTACGCCTCGACGACCGTGATGCCCATGCTGCGGCAGGTCCCCTCGATCATGCTCGCCGCCGTTTCCAGCGACGCGGCGTTCAGGTCGCGCATCTTCTTCTCGGCGATCTCCCTGACCTGGGCCTTGGTGATCGTCCCGATCTTTTCCTTGTTGGGCACGCCCGATCCCTTTGGCTTGTCCGCCGCCTTGAGGATGAGCACCGACGCCGGGGGCGTCTTCAGTTCGAAGGTGAAGCTGCGATCCGAGTAGACCGTGATGACGGCCGGGATCACCAGCCCCATCTGG
>CAYTRP010000532.1:0-2582 GCA_964440195.1 uncultured Candidatus Sumerlaeota bacterium | reverse complement strand
CTGACGGGAACAAGGTCAAGATGCACCCCCAGGAGGTTGGGAGTGGCCTGCGCTCCGCCACGCAAAGGTGGCGAGGGCGGCGATGAGGGACCAGCCCACGAGGGAAAGAAAGAGGCCGGCGCGCCACGTTTCCGGTCGATAGACGATCACGGCGGAGCCGTCGGGCTTGAAGACCGTGGGCGGAATGCGCGCATGAACGGCGGAGATCCACTCGAGAGGACCGTCGGCATGATACCAACCGGGGGCGTATGCCATGGTGAGGAGGACGGCGTCGCGTGTCATGTCATAGCCGTCCTCCCACCGAATGAGGACCTGGTTGGGTTGTGAAACGTCGGTGGCGAGGCGGGGGAGACGCGGATCGTCCCATCTCGGTGCCTTTCCGTAGTCGATGGGCTCGTCATTGCCGCGCGGATGCACGCCTTGGCCGCGATGGTGGGGGCCTTCGAGGGCGATGAAGTCGATGCCTTCGGCCTGCGATTCCCAGAAGGCGGCGCCGAGGTGCGTGGGGACTTCGAAAATGCGTCGCGGTCCGTAGGTTTCAGTGCCGATAGCTGGAAAAGTTTGTGTGTCGAACAGCCTGTGCGGGAGGTCGGTCCAGATGCGCGAGACACCGAGAAGCGCGAGAAGCTGCGGGTCGGGGGTGAAGCCGCGCAGGTTGCGGTTGATCTCGAAAAAGAAGTCCTTGGTGCGCACGGTGGGCGCGAGGCCTTCCTCGTAGCCATGCGTGGAGGGAATGCGCGCGACGACGTTGTTGTTTTCGAACAGGCGCATCCAGCGCGCCCACAGGGGCGTTTCCTCGAACTCGAGTTCGATCTTGGCGGCGGTGTCGAGCTGGCGCTCGGCAACAAGCAGTTCGGCGTCGTACACGGTGAGTCGCCACACGCGGTTGTCGAGCGTGGCGTCGCGATAGTCGCCGCGTTCGCGCTCGACGGCGTGCAGGAGGGAGGCTTGCGGAACGGGATGGCGGAAGGATTGTCCCCGTGAGGCGAGGGCGAGGTCGGCGAGCATGAGCGCGGGAATCACGATGCCGAGAACCAGGGGAACGTGGTGCCCGACGTCGCGTCTTCGCGCGAGGAGGCGGACAAGATGGTGAAGGCCGAAGCCCGCGAGGGTGATGGCGAGCAGCGCGGTGAGGACGAGGGCGCGCGCGGGGGCGCGGAATCCGCGCATGGGGGGAATGACGGCGAGGAGGGCCTCGTGGAGCGAGAGATGCGAGAGGCGTGGCGCAGTGGTGGGTGTTTCGCCTGCATCGACGTCCTGCATGACGGCCGGGATGGCGCGCCAGGAGGCGGGCTGTTCGCTGAACTCGCCGGAGAGCGCGCGGCCGATGCTGGCGTTGCCGCCGAGGGCCATGAGAAGCGTGAGGAGGAGTCCACCACCAAGGGCGAGGGCGGTGCGACGGCGTCGCGTCACGAGAAGCGCGACAGTGCCAAAGACCGCGAGGGCGAGAGCGAGGCGACCGATGTGGAGGCCGTACTCATTGTACGCGCGGAGATCCTGCCATCCCTCGGCATAGCTGCCAAAGTGATTGGGAAGGAGGGCCGTGATGAGTTGGTCGGGCGGCATGCTATACGTGAGGGCATACGAAGGATCGTTGGGGGCGAACTGGCGATAGGAGAGCTTCTGAAGTTCGCTTGTGGGGAGGAGCTGGATGGAGGCGGCAAGGAGCGCGATGCCTCCCGCGAGCGCGAGATCGATAAGCGCGTCGAAGACGTTGCGCGCGGGATTGGGAAGCGTGGCGGCGCGGCCAAGGAGAAGGAGCGCGGCGAAGAAGTGAGTGTAGAAGGCACCCTGCGGGTGGCCGACGAGGAGTTGCAGCGCGGCGAGGGTGGCGTAGGACGCGAGGAACGCGGGGCGCGTGAGGTCGCCGCGCGCGCGCAGGAGCGCGAGGGCAAGGAGCCACGGCATCCACGCGGCGGTGGCCACCTGGTTAAGGTGTTCCTGGTGCCCCCAGAACCACGCCGAGCAGGGAAAGAGGATTCCGACGGCAACGGCCGGCGAGGCGTCGAGCCTCCAGCCCCGCCGTGCCCACCACCAGGCGCCCGCGCCAGCCAGCACGAGGTGCAGCAGCAGCGTGAGGTTCATGGCGGCAAAGGTGTCGGGGTGTCAGGCGAAGAGGTAGTCGAGGGGGTAGAAGACGGCATGCTGCATGGTGGCGGCGAAGGGCATGCCCATGAAGACATGGGGGCACCACAGGGGGAACTGGCCCGAGGTGAAGAGCACGTCGTTGCGGTAGATCTTCATGGGCCAAAAGAGGTTGGCCCAATCCCCACCGGCGGCGGTGCGGAAAAGATCGAGATGGATGGCGTAGAAGAGGACGACGCCGGCTGCGACGAGAAGGGGTTCGAGCCAGCGGGTCGGTTTCAAGGGCTTGGAGGGGAGTGGGGATTAACCACGGAGGGGGTTTGGCTCGTGCACAGGGAGTTATTCCGCGCCGAGGCCTGACGTGTCCACAGGTAGTGTTGGGGCCGGTTGGCCCGCCGGACCTGATTGCCGCCAGTCGCTTGGCCCCACTCCCAATCCAATTGACGGGGGGGCGGGGGAGTGGCGAGGTGCTCATGATCCTCCCGACAGTGAGCACC
>CAYTRP010000531.1:0-2590 GCA_964440195.1 uncultured Candidatus Sumerlaeota bacterium | reverse complement strand
CCTCTGTGAACTCTGTGCTTCAAAATCTGTTTTTGAGTTGAAGCAGTTGGCTCGGGATCGCAGTCCAGTGCCTCCCCCCGTGCTGACGGGAACAAAGTCAAGATGCGCCCGGGGGCGGCTTCGCCAAATGGGCTCCCTTGACACTGCCGTCGTGGCTGGTCATTCATGCGCCGTCGACGGGGGGACATTCCATGGACTGCCCGCGGGCAGGTTCACCCCCAAACCCCGAGGGGACGCCGGTATCGGCACCCAGCCGGAAGCAATGACGCCAAGGACCAAGGGAAGGGCCGGACGATGCGGGTGGGCGACAACAACGGCTTGCCCGCTCCGCCACTTCAAAGACCAGCACTTGCGGACTGGTCGTCGCGGGACTGGATGACTGTCCTCGGGTTGACAATTCTCGCTTTTGCCCTTCGTGTCTTTCATCTCGACTATCGCGGCCTTTGGACGGACGAGTTCATCACCCTGTACAAGGTACAACTGACGACGCGCGAATTGATCGGGTACTGTCTTTCGGTTGGTCATACGCCCGGCTATTTCCTGCTGCTCAAGGCATGGACGATGGTCGCGGGCACGTCGGATTGGGCGTTGCGATTCCCCTCCGCGGTGGCCGGCGCCCTTCTGGTTCCGGCAACCGCCCTGTTTGCGCGGCCCTTCGCCTCGCGACCGTTCGTGGTGCTGCTTCTCGTCTGGGCCTGCATCGGCGGCTACCTCGTGTGGTCATCCCAGGAGGCCCGCATGTACTCGATGCTGGTCCTGGCCGCGACGATCTCCCATGCCGCCTACTTGAGGACGTTGGAGTCCTCGACACTGGCGCGTTGGGCCGCCTACTTTGCATGCGTGCTGGCCGGCACGCTGCTCCATCCCTTGATGATGCTGTTCGCCATCGGGCACCTCTCGTTCGGCGTGTTCCAATGGCGCCATCATCCATCCCACGCGCGCGTGGCCCTCGGCGTCGGGGGGCTTGTGTTCCTGGGGGCACTCATCGCCGTTGCCGGAACGGATATGCTTGGCCGACGCATGCATGCCGGGGGATTCAAGGTCACCCGGTTCATGATCGTCTGGCAGCGCCTGGGCTACGTGGCCTTTGGCGATATCTCCGTCCTGCCCGCTTATCGATACATTGTTGCCGGCTTGCTGGCGATCGCGGCCCTCGGGGCATGGTCCGGATGGCGGAATCCCAAGGCCAATGCCGGCTCCACGAACCGCGCTGCGATCGACCCGCTGCTTGTTCAGTTCTGCCTCTTCGCCGTGCTCGTTCCCACGCTGCTCATCTGGATCGTTTCATTCTTCCTCGAGCAGATCATCGGGGTTACTCGCTACCTGATACCGGCTGCCATCCCGCTGTGCGTGCTCATAGTGTGGGGCATCGCGCGGCTTCCCCTGGCCGCCCGGCGTCTGGCTGCCGGTGCAAGCGGCGCCGTCCTGTTGGTATCGCTGGCAAGCCAGCTCATGGATCCCGGCACGGGAGGACGCGAGATGATCCGCCACCTCCATTCGATCGCGGCGGTTGGCGACATCGTGGTCTCGCAACGACCGCTGTCCGATCCGGTCGCCTTCGATCATTACGGTGACCCGTCGAAGAAGCTGAGGATGATCTTCGTCCCACCCGGCGTCGATGCGGCCGAGGAGGTGGAGGCGTTGCGGGAGGTCTTCAGGGACCACGCGGAAGCATGGATTTACATCTACCGATCCAACAAGAACAACCTGGAGACCTTCATCACGACCGCGTCCGGCGAGCTGGAAATCCAGCGAACGGAATCCCAGGGAAGGGCCAAGCTCTTCAAGGTGAGGATCCTGAAAGATTTGACAACCGAGGAAACGGAAGCCGGCGACACATCAAAACAAAGGCAGGGAGAAGATTCCCCACGCATCGGCGCGGATTGATTGCCATTCGCGAACAAACCCGAGCGCGGCAGCCATCGGCCCGACAGCCAGGCAGGAGCCTGGCGATCCCGGGAAAGGATATATAAAATTGCAAAGTGCCATATAATTTATCCTTCATTCTTTATCATTCATTTTTCCCTTTTCACTCTTCACCCTTCTCTTCTTCCTTCTCCCCTTCCGCGAATCCGTACTCCTCCAGCTTGCGATACAGCGTCTTTCTTCCGAGTCCAAGGATGCGCGCGGCCTTCGCCTTGTTGCCATTGTGCTCGGCAAGCGTCGCGCGGATCAGTTCGCGCTCTGCGTCGCGCACGGTCATGCCGACGGTCAGGCGAAGCTGTGGGCCCGCTTCCGGGTCTTGACGCACGTCCTCGGGCAATTGGCGCGGGGTGATTTCCTTGCCCGGCGTCAGGATGCAGATGCTCTCCATCATCGTGCGCAGTTGCCGCACGTTGCCGGGCCACTTGGCGGCCTGCAGCAGCGCGATCGCGCGCGGCGAAATCGTCAGGTCGCGACCGTGCTCCTTGTTGAAGTGCTGCAGGTAATGATACACGAGCAGCGGAATGTCTTCCGGCCGCTCGCGCAGCGGCGGGATGTCGATCCGGATCACATTCAGCCGGTAAAAGAGGTCCTCGCGGAACCGCCCGGCGTCCACTTCCTTCTTCAGGTCGCGGTTCGTCGCGGCGATGACGCGCACGTCCACCTT
>CAYTRP010000530.1:0-2590 GCA_964440195.1 uncultured Candidatus Sumerlaeota bacterium | reverse complement strand
GGAACACCGCCGGTATCGGCCATTTCGGCGAAGTCGACGAAAATATACGCATCGGTCAGGTGTCCGGCTCCGATTTTTCGCAGACCGGCTACTTCCTGATGGACTGGGGATATGGTCCCTTCTTCCTGTCGGTTGAAGACTCTCAGATTTGGCATACCTACATCGATTCAACCTTCGGGCCGCGCACAATGGTCTTCATCCGCTGCTTTTCCGAAGACGGCCCCCCCTACACCGACACCCCGGGCAATGAAATCGTCATCGACCCCCTTGACGACCCTCTCTTCCGCCATGCGGATTTCAATAACGATGGCCTCACCAACTATGCCGACCTCCGCATCCTGATGAGCGTTCTTGCCGGCAGCCCCATTCCAGACGGTCCGGACGGCCCAATATATGATGTGGACGACATCGACGGCGACGGGGACATCACCATCCGCGACGCCGCGCTGCTGCGCGCGTATGTGGACGGGACGCTGCTGTTCCTGCCGCCGGAGGGCCTGTGATGCGTTGCCATCATGCGCTCATTCTCGTTGGGGCGCTTTCGTGCGCCTCCGCCGCCCACGCCCAACTCGCCATCGTCCCGCAGGGCGACAACGTCTGGAGTCGAGGACTCGTGGCTTGCGACGTGGTGTGGCAGGATGACGAAACCGCTCCGCCGAGCGCCGTGCAGTACGACCTCGTTTTCGATCCCGCCGAGGTTCGCGTCGCGCGCGTTGATCGCGGCGTTCAGGCGTTGCTTTCGACCTTCTCCGGTCCGCGCGACATCGATGCGCGCGTTGAGATCATAGAACCCGGCCGCGCGCGCGTCATTGCCGCGCCGCCGCTTTCCACCAGCCCGATCCTTCATAGTCTGGTGATCGATGTGCTCGCCGGTGGGGGAGAGAATGTCACGATCAGCATCGAAAACTTCACGGCCATCGGTCCCGTGGGCGAGGACTTCCCCGTGCTCTCGGCCACCTTTCCCGCCGCGCAATTTACCATCGCGCAGGATGCCGCCCCGCTGAGTCAGGCCCTCCCCCCCGGCGGCCTTGCCGTTCGCGAAGGCAGCTTCCTCACCGTCACTCCCCGCGCGGACAAATCCAATATTGGGCTCACGGGCCGCATCGCGTTCTCCGCCGAACCCGGCATCCTGCAACCCATCACCATCAACTACACCGGCGTGACCGACGTGCCGCCGCTCTCCGAATGGAACGCGGGCGCCGAAGCGGACGTTCTTTCGATTCTCTTCACCAGTTCCCTCACACCGTCCGCCGCCGGTGGCTATCCACTTCCCTTGGCGCGCTTTCAGGTGATCGGCGCCGGTCCCGCCAACACCACGCTGACCATTGCCACATCGGACCTTCACTCCGGCGCTCCGGGTTTTCAATCCATCGCCGACTCGTTGGTCCAGATTCCGTTCGCCATCCTGCCCGCGCAGTCCGCGCTGGTGAAGCTGGATGGCCCCTCGTCTTCCAACTGGGAGATCAACCAACAGGTCGAACTCGTCGCCTCCCTCGACATTCCGGCGGGTTCCACTCCCGGCCTTGTGCGCGCCTTGTTCGAGACCAACCCCGACCACCTGCGCATCGACTCCATCGCGCTGGAGGAAGGCGCGCCGTGGTTCGCGGAACTCTTCGCCACGTCTCCCGCCGAGGTCGCCCTCACGGGCCAGGCGACAGCCATGCTGATGCTCGATTCGGAAGGTGTCGCGGAGGACACCGCCCCTTCCCCCGGCGGTTATGTTCCCGTTTTCCGGATCGCGGTCACCGTTCTCGACCCGGATGCCGACGCGGCGATTCTCTTCACGCTGGCCGATGCCACCGAGCGCAGCCCCTGGGGCGAAGACCTTGTCCTTCAGGCCGGCCCACCGTCGTCCTGGAGCCTCATTCCGCCGCCCACGGCGATTTCCGACCTGTTCAGTATTCAATAAAGGGCCGATCTTCATGCCATGCCGGGATCGCCTTGCCAAACGGGCCGGGCGGTTCCAACGGCCCACTCGCCACGGACATGAGCACGCACCATCGCGCGACACCTCCATGAGTAGGGCATTTTTTAGTTTACCGTAGTCGTCTTGTCACTCGCAATTGTTGACTCGGTAAATGGTATTCACCACGAAGACACGGAGGGCACGGAGGATCACCGGACATGCGGGGTTGAACGCGGAAGGCATTGGCGGACAAACGCTTTTCTCCGTGCCTCCATGGTGAAATGAATGGATTGCTGATTGGACACGATAAACCGCGCAACGCCATAGGATGACGCCAAAACGGGATTTTTGCCATCCCTTTTGCATTTCGAAAAGTTTCACCCGAACGTCCTGCCCGGGCCGCCGGACTTGGCGGTCGTCTCAAGCTGGTGCCGGGAGCGGGGGTCGAACCCGCATGATGCTCGCGCATCCTGGGATTTTAAGTCCCATGCGTCTGCCAGTTTCGCCATCCCGGCACGTCCAAGGCACGTTGTCGGACGGCGTCCGCGTTGGCAAACCCAATGAGCACCCGCAGCCCGTCTCGGCCGGTCACTTCCAGACACAAACCCGTCCGCTTCCACCACCGCATGGTCATGATGCTCCCCGCAGACAAGATTGATGCGGGGCTTGATCCGGAGAACTCTT
>CAYTRP010000529.1:0-2601 GCA_964440195.1 uncultured Candidatus Sumerlaeota bacterium | reverse complement strand
GCGGGAGTGCTTCGACCGTCCGGGCCAGGCGTGAGGGAGGATTCGCGATCATGAGCCTTCCGAGGTTGCCAGATTGACCAGCTATTCGTCCATTGGGTCCGCAGGAGGAGGACCAGCCCGCAAGACGGCGTTGCCGACTCCGCCACGGGTGATCAAGGGAG
Source organism: uncultured Candidatus Sumerlaeota bacterium (assembly GCA_964440195.1). Lineage (GTDB taxonomy): Bacteria > Sumerlaeota > Sumerlaeia > SLMS01 > JAHLLQ01 > CAYTRP01. The sequence goes on along the minus strand of CAYTRP010000529.1, from coordinate 2,440 downwards.
ACGTGAAGACCTCCCGTTCTCCGTCGTGGGCCTGCAGCGTGAAAGTCCCGCGCGGGACGCGTGGGAAGGAGAAGCCTCCATCGACCGAGATGGGAGCCTCAAGCTGCAGGTAGGGAGTCCCATCCCAGTCCCTCAGGGTGACACGGCCATCAAGAAAAGGTCTCCCGTCCTCCTTGAGAACGCGACCGGCCAACTGCAGGGGCATGTCGAGAGACAAGTCCACCCGAACCCGGCCGGGGAGTACGCCAAGACGGTAAGTTTCGTAAACCGCGGCGGCCTGCAGCATCGAGGCATCAACCTGCTCGCGCAGTTCCCACACGCCTCCGAGTCCCGCATCGAGACGGGTCTGGCGGTTGAGGGTAAAACGTCCGGACTGGCTCAGGCTGGGCACCGCGAGGGTTCCGGTAATCGTGCCGGACTGACCGTCCCAGTCCGCCGAATAGACCACGACGTCGGGGAATCCGGTCGCGCCCTGGTCCTCGCGCTCGAGTCGCACGCGCCCTTCCTTGAACGAGCCGGTGAAGGTCGAGGTGTGTCCCTGGGGCCAGAGGGCGACGTCCCCCTCGTACTCAAGCTCCTTGCCGGGCAGGGGTTTCAGCAACAGGTCCGCCAGCCCCCAGCCGCGCTCGGAGATTTTGGGGAGGGCGAACACCTTGACTTCCTCGCGTGGGCCAAAGGGACCGACGCGCCATTCCCCGTGGCGATCCGTCATGGCTTCGAGGGACCGCACGGCGGTTGTCGCAATCATCCGCGTGCCGGGGGCCGGTTGGCCCGAAGGCAATGTTGTCCTGCCGGTCAGCAGGATCCCCGAATCGAGGACCACCCGCAGGTTCTTCTCAAGATCGGCGGCTTGCAATTCCATCTCCGCCGGGAGGTACCCCTCGGCCTGGATGAGGAGCCGAAAGCCCTCCTTGCCCGCCGGAAGCGCCTTGAACTGGAAACTGCCGGCCTCATTCGCCGTCGCATTCAGGAAGCGCGTCCCGTCGGTCAGCCGAAGGTGGGCGCTTGGAACCGGCGTGGTTTGGCGACTGAGAACCACTCCTTCGAGCGTCCGCGACGAGCGCAGGACGACCTCGAATCCCTCGTGGATGCCGGGCGAGGCCGTCTCAATCATCAGGCTTTCGCGGACATATCCATCGAGTCCAAAGGTCAGGCGATCGCGCGGCGTTGCCAGTCCGAAGACCTCCCACGTGCCGTCCGTGGCACCTTGCATGATAGGCATCTGCTGATGACTGATCTCGACTCCACCGAGGGGATTTCCCGATTCGTCCACCACCCTGCCCCGGGCAAGGACACCGGGTTCGAGATCCAGCGCGAAGTGGTAGGGCATCTCCACGGCATCGATCTCGACGATCTTGTTCAGGAAGCGATACCGGGGAGAATGGGCCTTGAGATCGAGACCGATGCGACTTGCCCGGAAGTCCCCGAGTTCAAACCGAAAATTCCCGGAGGGGTCGGTGCGGGTCTCAAGGGACAAGTCTGGCCGGCGAAACGCCATGTTCCGGACATCGAGCTTGATCTGCACCCCGCCCGCCGGACCGTCGGCCCCGCGCAGCGTTCCCGCAATGAATCGCTCGTTGCCCCCCGCGACGGGGGGAACATCCTCTCCGAGCGGGAGCAGGCCTTGGGCGTTTGCGACGGCGCCCCCAAGGACCATCCATCCCACCACAAACAGAAGGGCCGGGATTCCCGGGACTTTTTGCCAGGTCCAAAGTTCCACGAATTCGGCTTCCCCCCGGCTTTTCTCGACTCCGATGCCTTTAGTGCATCCCCTCGCACGGCCGCAATGACAGCCTTCCTCCAAGTCAGGACTCGATTTGAATCTCGCCGCCCTCCTTGATATCGCCGCCGAATTGCTCCGCACGTTCCGGAGCACGGCGTCTCCCGCCGACCGGGTCCAGAAGGAGTTTTTCCAGGTCAAAAAGTTCCTCGGATCCAAAGAACGCCCGTTTGTCGGCGATGCCTTCTACCACGCCCTGCGCCACCTGCGACGCATTGACAGGGCCTTGATGATCAGCCTCGAAGGTGCTCCCGTCGGTAACTGGCTCAGCCGGGCGACGGGTTTCCCCTCCGACGAAATGCCCAACGACCGCGTCTGGGCGTATCCCGGCGACATGGCCAAGCGCCTGACCCGCGAGGACCAGTGGATTGATCGCGCGCGCGTGGCCCTCGCCACGATCGACGTTCGCCCCAATCTGCGCCTTGAGGTGGAGGAAATTCTCTCGAACACATTCCCGACCCGCGACGGACGCTACGACGACGAGTGGGTGCCCGGCTTGGGAAATCGTCTGGTCGAGACCTATCTGGAGCTGGCAACGCGCAAGGGGATGGTCCACTTTGCCATCCGCCGCTCCCTGCCCGAGTGGATTCTTCCCCACTTTGGAGAGGGTCTTCCCGCCAAGGAACTGGACGCCCTGGCCGCCGCCCTCAATGAGCCCGC
>CAYTRP010000528.1:0-2608 GCA_964440195.1 uncultured Candidatus Sumerlaeota bacterium | reverse complement strand
CGCCTTGTCGTAGGCGATGGCGACCTCCACCGGGTCGCCCGCGTCGCGCAAATCCACGAAGTTGACGCCCTTCACCACACGCCCATCCTTCACATCAAGGCAGGGGATAATCCGCTTCGCAAGCATCCCGATCTCCCGGAAACTATTCGATCCTGAGGACCAACAACCAATGGCGCCGCATCTTCGCCTTGGCCCGGGTGCGCCTGCTCCGTCACCACCACGGGGAGCCATCGGATGCGTCCGCCCCGAGGAAACCTCTTCATGACCCCCGCAGGCAACCCTTTCGAGATCACCGTGCTCACGCTTTTTCCGGCGTGGTTTTCCGGGCCGTTTGGCGATTCCATTCTCGGGCGCGCACGGGAGAAGAACCTCGTTCGCCTCGACGTGCGCGATCTGCGCGAATGGGGCACGGGGCGCCACCGCACGGTGGACGACACTCCCTACGGCGGGGGGGGAGGCATGGTCCTCAAGCCCGAACCGCTCTGCGCGGCGCTCGATGCCCTGGCGGGTCCGCCCGGATCGTCGGGCCGCCGCTTGGTGATTTACACGTCTCCCTGCGGGGAGGTCTGGAAGCAATCTCTCGCCCAAGGAATGGCCGACACGCGCCAATCCATGGTCATCCTCTGCGGCCACTATGAGGGACTCGACCAGCGAGTCATCGATTCCCGCGTGGACATGGAGATTTCACTGGGGGACTTCGTCATGACCGGTGGCGAGCCCGCCGCCTTGGCCATGGTTGACAGCATCATACGGCTGCTTCCCGGTGTCCTTGGCTGCGACACGGGTGCTGCAAACGACTCTCATGCGACGGGTCTGCTCGAAGCTCCCCATTATACGCGTCCCGAAGTGTTCGAGGGTCGCCGCGTCCCCGAGGTCCTTCTCTCCGGCCATCACGCGGCCATCGCGGCATGGCGCCAAAGTGCCGCCCTGCGCCTGACCGGCGAGAAGCGGCCGGACCTTCTGGCGAAGAGCGCAAAACCCGCAAGGGATGAGTGAAAGGCCCGTTACAGAGGTCGCTTCACCGCTGGAGTGGGTGACTCTTCGCGCTCGATGAATTGTATTTTCGGCCGGGTCTCGAGAAGTCCGTGAGAGACCAGTTCCTCTCCAAAGCGCGTGATGGCTTCCTTCTCCCTCGCTCCCAGCCGGTAGCGAATCGCCCGCGAGAGATAGTCCACAACGCTCATCAATCTGGCCGGGTCTTCCCCGGCGACTCGTTTGGCAATCTCATAGACCCTCCTCTCGCCACTTGCACGCGCCTCGATCAGTGCCTCGATCAATGCGGTCGAAACCTCCGCCCCGGGCCGCGCCACCCAGCACGCAAAGACAAACGGCAAACCCGTCCGGGTTTTCCAAGCCTCGCCCAAGTCCAGCTCCACGGGATAGGTGCCTTCCCAGTCCAGCGCCGTATCCCCGATGGCCACCGCCGCGTCCACGCCGAAATCCGCCACCCGGTCTTTGGAGGCCAACGGCCGCTCCGAGACGACAAACTCACGGGATTCGGAGGGCGTGGTCCGAAGGAGAATCTGGGCCAAGTGAATGGATGTCAATGAGCTACGATCCAGAAGTACCGTCCGGACCTCCTCAAGGGGCTTCATGCTGAAGAGCTTGACGCTTCTGACCCCGCCATCGCACGCGATGGTGCAGCCGGGGAGAATGCGGTAGCCGGGGCTACGCAAAGCCTCGTAGATCGGGAGGATACTCACATCCAGTTCCCGGGCAGCCATGAGACCGGCAAGCTCGCGGGGAGTTGCCCGCACCCAGTTCTCCTCCGGGACGGCCTCTCCAAGCCCCTCCAGCAAGGGAAGGACGTTCAGGTAGGGAACGATGCCCAAGCGAACAGAGGTGAGATTCATCTCTTTCTCCTGCCCGGGCCGGAGCCAAATCCGCGCCAGAGCGGCAAAGGGGCATTGTGTTCTTCCCCCCTCAAGTGTGGGCCGGCAGGACTTGCCCGGCAACATTCGTTTCGCCCGCACTTCGCATTGCCGCCCATGCCCTGATCCCCCTCCAATCACGGACAGGAAGACACAATTGGTCCGCGGGGATCCCATCGCCATGTCAGATTTGTCACCCTTGAAGATGATCGAAGTCAGCAACCTCGTTGCGGAATACGGCTCCGGCGCCAAAAAAAACAGGGCGGTTGACGGCATCTCCTTCGAGGTCCTGAAGGGGGAATGTGTCGGGTTTATCGGCCCCAATGGCGCCGGGAAATCCACGACCATGAAGTGCATGCTGGGCTTCATGTTTCCCACGAGCGGAACCGTCCGCGTGTTCGGCTTTGAACCCGGAAACGTCGAGGCGCGACGCCGTCTCGGCTACCTTCCCGAAGTCGCCCTCTACTATCCCTTCATGAAGGCCAAGGAGTTGCTCACCCTCTACGGCGGACTTCAGGGGCTCTCGAGATCCGAGCTGCGGTCCCGCATCCCGGAAATCCTTGAGGAAGTCGGTCTCGGCGGCAAAGGCGACATCCTGCTCAAGAACTTCTCCAAGGGGATGCAGCAACGCCTGGGCATTGCGCAGGCCATCATTGCGCGCCCCGAACTGCTCATCTTCGACGAATTGTCCTCGGGCCTCGATCCCGTCGGGCGGTTCGACCTGCGCGAGGTCCTTC
>CAYTRP010000527.1:0-2616 GCA_964440195.1 uncultured Candidatus Sumerlaeota bacterium | reverse complement strand
TTACCATCCTCGGCCACTTTGAAAATATTTATTTAATGAACTTCTGTTACATGACACTAGGAATGTTTCTGATGCGGCACTTAATTTGGACCGAGAGCAAGTTGGATTTCTTCCGCCGGAATGAGGGCGAGCCCGATGCCAACAGGAAAGGCAACGGCGAGTCCGGCGACATCGATAGCCGCGACGAACAGGATATTGGAGAGATTAGATCACTCGTCCCAGGCGGGTCCGCGCATCGTCACGCATCCCTCGCCATGGGCGTGGAACACAACGCTGCCCCTGAGCCGCCCGGGCTCGGATTTGCTGAAAGCCCTGGAAGCCCTTACGGTCCCCCCCTCAGCGGACGCGGAACTGGCTCGCCATGCGATCCAGGGATTGCTCATTTGTTCGATCCGGCACCTTGAGCAGGACAGCGATCATCCGAGGGTGCAGCAGCCGGCTCAGGTCTGGCGGGAGGCGGTCTCCTATCTGAACAACCATTACTCCGACACGGCGCTGACGCGGGACAGGGTGGCGGAAGCGGTGGGCGTGCACCCGAACTACCTGTCGTCGCTCGCCACCCGGGAAAGCAACGGCTTTTACCGGGCGCTCGAATCCATCCGGATGACACAGGCGAACCATCTGCTGAAGCAGGGCGCCTGGAGCGTCAAGGAAGTCGCGGCGCAATGCGGCTACACGAGCGCCGCGCACTTCAGTCATGCCTATCGCCGGGTCTTCGGTTTCCCTCCCCGGGAAGCCCGAGAGCGGATGCTTCCGCGGCCGGGCCGGGAATGAGGGCCGAGGCCAGGCGCCACAGGGCGGGAAGGAAGGGAAGAGCGGCGAGGCCGCAGAGGAGGTGGAACAGAGTGCAGGCGATCGCCGTCTGTCGGGCGAGGCTTCCGGGCAGGGCTTGAAAGGCGGCTTGGGCCGCCTCCGGGAAAAGCATGAGGGGCAGGGCAATTCCGCACTTGGCCACAATCGAGCCGACGCCGAGCCTGCGGCCTGCCGTGGAGCGCCAGCCAGCGATGATGGTGCTGACGCCGACGCCAAGGCCGGAGCCGGCCACCCAGGGGAGCATGACGGCGGCGCCGACCAGTCCGGAGGCGCACAGGCCGAGCCCGACCGCGAGGGCTGCGCCCGAACTTTGCAGCACGACGGCAAGGGCCAGAGTGGCGAAAAGGACCTCCCAAGGCGATCCCTCCAGTGAGGCGAAGAAAGCGAGGGCCGTTGGGCTCTCCGCCAGCGAGCGCGCGCCATGGCCGATCCACCCGATGGCGAGAAAGACGAAGCCGAAGGACATGACGCACTGGCCGAACCCCCGCAGCCATTCGCGCTGGCCGTAAAGCATGACGAGGATGCCGCCGGCAATGATGGGAGCGGCGTGGTCTTGGACATGAAAGGCCATGGCTTGGACGCTGACACTCATGCCGGCATTCGCGCCGAGGAGCATGGCGAGAACGCCCGCCGCCTGGAGGCGCGAGTCCCTGACAAGATGCGCGGCCATGAGGGACAGGCCGGTGGAGGAGGGGGTGGCCGTGCCCGCCGCTACCCCGGCGGAGAAGGCCCGGAAACGGCAGGTGGAGACGCGCGCCAGCCAGTGGTTGAGGCGGCCGCCGGAAAGATGATGAAGGCCCTTTTTCAGGGAATCGACCCCGAACAGGGTCAGGACGATGCCACTGAGGATTTCGACGAAACTCACGGCGGGCCCGGATTATTCGCCGGAAATGAAGAAGGGCTGAGTCCAGGCGATTTGTTCCCCGCTGCCCCATCCCTCGAAGCGGACATAGTGGACGTTGTCCGGGACGGTGATTTCGAGCACGGGGCCGTCCGCGTGGGCGATGCGGCGGCCGGTGTTGGCAATGGCGAGGACGCGGTCGGCGTTTTCGGTCTCGACGTGGATGGTGTTTGTCCCGACGCGGATGTCGCGGATGACGACTCCGGTGGAAGCATAGAAGCGGCCGGAACGCAGGGCATCGATGACGGCGGACAGGGTGCGCTCGCGGACATGGACGGCGTTCCAACCGATACTGACATCACAATCAAGGTGGCTGTCGTCGTTGGCCACTCCCCAAACGCGCCGTCCGGCGGCCAGCACGCGGTCCCACTTGTTGACGGCGTAGGAACTGCCGTCGTGGCGCAGGGTGTGGGTCAGCGACGCGTTGTAGATCTCAATGGCTTCGTAACCGGTCCACTCGCGGAGCTGCTCGAAGGAGATGTGGTTGAACCCGGCCTGCCAGTCGGGATGACAGGCCACGGCGAAGCCCTGGCCGGAGGCGGCGATGGCGTTGAGCACGTTCTGGCGGACGGGGTCGGGCGCGATGCGGGAACCGGCATTGACGTGGAGCAAATGGGGGCCGTTGGCGGTGATCTCGTTGCCGGGGATGAGGACCATGCCGCGGGGGTCGAGCGAGGCAAGCTCCTCCGCCGAGGTGAAGATGTCGTGATCGGAGATCATAAGGAAGCCGTGGCCACGCGCGGCGTAGTCGTCGATCACGGCCTGGGTGGGCCGCTTGCCGTCGCTGCAGGTGGTGTGGGTGTGGAGGTTGCCGCGCAGCCATTGGCCGCCCTTGAGGGGGCCGTAGGGGTTGTGGATGTTCATGGGGAGCCAGCATGCGCCGCATGCCCGGCCCGTGTCCA
>CAYTRP010000526.1:2038-2622 GCA_964440195.1 uncultured Candidatus Sumerlaeota bacterium | reverse complement strand
TGGGAAGAATATTGAAGTGATAATGCAACAACATAATCAGTCTAACATATGGTCGTGCGCCGCACGGCGGAGCATTGCTTCATGCCCGTCACCGTAGGCGGCGGATTGAGGACGCACGACGACATCCGCCGAATGCTGAACGCCGGGGCGGACAAGGTCTCCATCAACACACCGGCAGTGCAGAATCCCGACTTCGTGGCGGAGGCTGCGAAACGATTCGGCAGCCAGTGCATTGTGGTCGCCATCGACGCACGCCGCCGCACGCCGGGGGCAACGGACCTTCGGCAACCCGACCCCGCCGGGTGGGAGGTCTTCACCCACGGCGGCAGAACCCCAACCGGCATCGACGCGGTGGAATGGGCGCGACGGGTGGAGGCACTGGGCTGCGGGGAAATCCTCCTGACCTCCATGGACGCGGACGGCACGAAGAACGGCTACGATCTGGCCCTGACCCGCGCCATCAGCGAAGCCGTCGGCATTCCCGTCATCGCCTCCGGCGGCGCGGGGACGGTGAAGCACTTGGCCGACGCCCTGGAATTCGGCAAGGCCGATCTGAACTACCTGGCCAACCTGTGCCACAACTG
>CAYTRP010000526.1:0-2028 GCA_964440195.1 uncultured Candidatus Sumerlaeota bacterium | reverse complement strand
ACTTCGGCGAGATTTCCATCGGCGAAGCGCGGGAGTATCTTGGAAAACGCGGCCTTCCGATGCGAAAAAGCGCCAGGACTTCTTGATCAGGAGTCATTGGCAGGAAGAGCAGCCCGGTCGCGTCGCATGTCATTGCGCGCGGCGGGAACCAGGCGCGCGTACTCGTCGAGGCCGTTGCCTTCCGGTTGTTCAATGAGCAACTTGAGGATCCTGCCCACGGGCATGAAGGGGAGTTCGGGATAAGTGAGCGCCGCGTCGGCCCAATCGCCCGAACGATGCGCTTTGTCGAAGTTCCACTCGCCGCCGTAAAGGCCGCGCATGACTTCGCCGAGGAGAAAGCCGAGGGCATGGAATTCGTCCACATGCGCGGCGCGGAGCAGGAAGTGACCGCGCAGCCAGCGCTCCGCCGTTCGCAGGCCGACAAGGGTTTGGGGAATTTCGGCGCCAAGGTCGCGGCCCATCACGGCGAGCGCGCGTGATGCGGTTGACTTCGCGAAGTCGTTTGCGTCTTCGCGCACGTCGGCTGGGGCGGGAAGAGCGATCGTGGGGCGATGGGAGTGGGATTCCAGACGGGTGGGAATGTTCTCGAAAAGCGTCGCCAGCGACAAACCGTGGCCGAGTTGCCATTTTTTGCGGACGATTTGATACGGGCCGAGAGCGGCGTGGCGAACGCCACCGGGAGCGAGAAGGCAAAGGCCAAAGAGCGGATCGTTTCCCCATTGGCCGCCGAAGAGGGAGCGCGCGTGCTCGCCGAGATACGCCGCCATGTCCGATGCGAGGTCGGCCGGAGGCGTGGAGGCATCGTTGCCGCGGCGGGATTCGATGAAGGTTTCCACGGCAACGACGGGATCGCGGGCATCGGGGTGCGAGTTCTTCAGCGTATTCGTGAAGCGCCGGGCGGTATCGCCGATTTCCCGCTCCAACGAGGGGGCGGCGGGCGTTTGGGATTTGCGGAAGAGTTTGCGCAACATGGCGAGAGAGTGAATCGCAGGGCGGCGGAGATGGCGAGGCGATTTGCGCCGGACTTAAAAATCAAAAAGGATTTGAAGCACAGAGTTCGCAGAGGACACGGAGAAAAGATGAGGACCGGATAACAGGAGGAACAGGATGGAAAGCCCATTGGAGGCGCTTTTTTCTCCGTGTTCCCTGTGAACTCTGTGCTGCAAAATCTTTTTTCGGGATCGTTTGTCCGTTATGCCCCTTGCCCCAACCGGGGCGGTGATCGACGAGGCCATGCGCCGCGCGAAAGCGGCCAATCCTTGGAACCGAGGTATCTTTGGTGACTGTTCGCGTGCGTTTTGCCCCCTCCCCCACCGGGTTCCTCCATGTCGGCGGCGCCCGGACGGCGCTGTTCAACTGGCTGTGGGCGCGGCACAACGGGGGGAAGTTTATCCTGCGCATCGAGGACACCGACGCGGAGCGCAGCACCGAGGCCTCGGTTGGGCAGATTCTGGACTCGATGCGGTGGCTGGGACTCGACTGGGACGAGGGGCCCTTCTTCCAGAGTCAGCGCCTGGAGCACTATCACAGGGCGCTGGAAACGCTCGCGGCCAAGGGAGCGGCCTACCGCGCCTTTGAGTCGGCGGAAGAATTGGACGCCGAGCGGGAACTGGCAAGGGCGGAAGGAAGAGACTGGGTCTACGACGGCCCCTCGCGCACGATGAGCGAGGAACAGGTGCGCGAAAAGCTCTCGGCCGGCACACCGTTCATCTGGCGATTCCGAACACCTCGGGGAAAGACGGCGGTGCCCGAGACGCTGCGCGGCGGCGCGTCGGACTGCACATTCGAGAATGATCGCATCGGGGATTTTCCCCTGACCCGATCGGGTACCGAGGAGGCATGGGGCGGGCCGCTGTACAACTTTTGCTGCGCGGTGGACGACGGCGACATGGCCATCACGCATGTCATCCGCGCAAACGAGCACCTGACGAACACGCCGCGCCAGATCATGGTTTTGGAAGCGCTGGGATACCCGGTGCCACAATACACGCACCTGCCGTTGGTGATGAAGAACAACAAGAAGATGAG
>CAYTRP010000525.1:0-2623 GCA_964440195.1 uncultured Candidatus Sumerlaeota bacterium | reverse complement strand
ATCGTGAGCGGACCTGCTACATGCGGCCGGCCGTGCCATCGGCCGCCGACAGCGCGTCGGCCAGCATGGTTCGAACCAGCTCGAGGATCGCCCCGCGCTCGGTCGTCCGCCACTCGATACCGTAGGGATCGTCGATCCTGTCCTTGCCGGACCAGAGACCGGCGGCCTCGATCTGCTCCGCGGCGATATGCCGATGGACCAGCTCCTGCATCCGCCGGCAGGCGTCGATCAGCTCCACGGGGTCGGCGTCCGGATCGACCATGTGATGGTAGGTCGAGATCCGCGGGGTGAACGCCGGCGCCGTCGCATGCGCGCGGAAGCCGATCAGACGCAGCCATCGCGCCGCATCGAGCGCATGCGCCCGGGCCCGGGCGATGTCGGCCTAAGCGGCCCGGCTCGGCTGGTGGCTGTCCGGGCTGACCGTCGCGGCGGACTGGGTCGAGTCGAACCAGGAGTGGTTCCCGCCGTGCCCCGAGGCGATGCCTGCCGCCGACTATCTGGAACGAGCGCGCGGGCTTGCGGCCACGGCGGTGCGCGCGGCCGGGCTCGAGCCGGCGGAGGTCAAGGACGGTCCGCTCTTCGATTTCCTGCCGCGGCCGATGCAGGAGGCGGCGGCCGAGGTGGCGCTGTGCGAAGGACCGATGCTGGCGGTCATCGAGGACGAAACTGGCACCGGCAAGACCGAGGCGGCGCTGATCCTCGCGCGCCGGATGCTCGCCGCTCCCAGCGATATCGAATGGCCTCTTCGTCGATCGTCCAAACGACATATGCCGGTTCGCCCAGATCCGGAATCCCCACGGATCGAGGCAATCCGCCGCAAGACCAACCTTCCCGATTCGGTTATTGTTCTAACTGTCCTAAGGAGACTCTCATGACAATGTGGTGCGTCATTCTCGTTGTCGGTGCGCTTGAGAGTGGCAAGCCGCTCCCGTGTTTCGAGCACCGCGAGCAATGCCGATACGCGGCGGTGCAGTATCGCCCGATTGATGGTGCCTATTGTCGGGAGCGGCGCATTCGATGAGCCCGCCGCGCCCAAGGGCTCTCACCTAGCGGGCCGGCCGCCGCTTCCACTCCCCGCGCAGTGCCTCGATCACGGCATCCGTCACCTCGGGGCGCAGGGCGACGGTCGGACCGGGGCGCATGACCTGGCCCAGACCCGCCAGCACCGCCTCGGCATCCGCTTCCGGCCTCGTTGCATCGCGGGGTGTCAGGCGCGCCAGAAGTCCGTCGCGAAGGTCCTCCAGCGCGCATGACGCAGTCTCGCCTGGTCCCGGGCGGGCGCGGGCAGCGATTTCCAACGCCTCCATGGTGGTTTCCTGTCGCGGTTGCAGGCGCTCGGACGGGGGCGCCTCAAGCCGCCAATAGCGTCGGCGATCCTCGGCGTCCGTGGTCGTGACATTGGCAAAGGCGGCGTCCAGCGCTTCGGTCATCCGTTGCGCCCTACGGCGCGAAACGCCGAATTCGGTGCGGATGTCCTCAAGGCAGACGCCCCCGCGCCGGGAGGCTGCCATCTGGGCAAGACGGAGCAGATCCTGAGCCTTGGCGAAAGACATTTGACCTCTATGCCAGAAATTGACACCATCATAAGCTATTGATGAACTTGTGGTCTGTCGAGGCGATTCCCTCGGGGATCGAGTGTCGCAAGTGTTGGAGCAGTAATGAGGAACCTCGACGGCCGCACCCTCCTGTCCGCCTCGGATCTGATGCGGTTCATGGGGTGCGCTCACGCGACCACCCTCGATCTGGCCTTCATGCGCGGCACTGGACCGGAGCCGCGCGAAGACAGCGAGGACGCGGCGCTGCTGCAGAAGCAGGGCGACGCCCACGAGGCAGCGCATCTGGCGCGGCTCAACGCGGCGGGCCGCGGGATCGTGGAGATTGTGCGTGGCAACCTCGCTACCGACGCCGAGACCACGCGGGCGGCGCTGGCGGCCGGGCCGGAGGTGGTGTTCCAGGGGGCCTTCCTGTCAGGCAACTGGGGCGGCTGGTCGGATTTCCTGGAGCGTGTCGAGCGGCCCTCCGCGCTTGGACCATTCAGCTATGAGGTGACCGACACCAAGCTCAAGCGCCGGCCGCACCCAAAGCATGTGCTGCAACTGGTGCTCTATTCCGATCTGCTGACCGAGGTTCAGGGCGCGGCACCCGAATTCGCCCATGTCGAATTGGGGGACGGCACCCGCGCGACCCTTCGGCTATCAGATTACGCGGCCTACGCCCGCATGGCGCGGGCGCGGCTCGAAGCCTTCGTGGCCGATCCACCGCCGACCCGTCCGATGCCCTGCGCGGATTGTGGCCTTTGCCGCTGGGGCGACCATTGCGCCGGCGTCTGGCAGGCGGAGGACAGCTTGTTCAATGTCGCCAATGTCAGCCGTGGGCAGGTAAAGAAGCTGGAAGCGGCGGGGATCACCACGATGGCGGCACTCGCGGGTCTCGATCACCCCATCCGCGGCATGGCGGAAAACACGCGCTTCCGCCTCGTGACACAAGCCGGGCTGCAACACGCCCGCAAGACCGGCATGCCCGCGTATGAGCTGCGCGCGCCCGAGCCCGAAAAGGGGTTCGACTTGATGCCTGAGCCGCGGGCAGGCGATCTGTTCTACGACATCGAAGGCGATCCGCATTT
>CAYTRP010000524.1:0-2625 GCA_964440195.1 uncultured Candidatus Sumerlaeota bacterium | reverse complement strand
TCAACCCCGCATGTCCGGTGATTCTCCGTGCCCTCCGCGCCTCCGTGGTGAAATCCATGACTGAATGATTGCTGATTGGGCACGATATGGCATTTTGAACTGAATTGTAGCCGCCACGGCGGCTTTGCCTTCGCCGATCCCGTGCTGAGCAATCGGGGACATGGCGGTGCTCTCACCTCACCGTGAACGGCGACCGTTTGCTACTATCCAAAGTTAGGGCGGACTGAATACGCGAGGGGGCGATCCTCCACGTCAGCACATTCGCTTGCTCGACAGCGCGTCGCAACTCGCCTGACCGCCCTTACGCCGCCCGTTCCACCGGCCTCGACAGCACATTCATGAAGACCGGCAGCGCCGTTTTCATTTCCTCCATCGTGCCGATGGAGATGCGCGTCCAGGTGGGCACCGGGGGAAAGGCGCGTCCCACCAGCACGTTCTCCGCGCGGCAAGCTTCCTGAAAATCGCGCGCGTCGCGTTGAATGTCCACGAAGATGAAGTTCGCGTCCGAGGGTGCCACCGTGTAGCCTGCGTTCGTGAACGCCTCGGTCGTGAACTTTCGCGTGGCGCGGTTGAGCGCGACTTGTTCCTGGACCCATGCCGTGTCCCGTACCGCCGCCGTCGCCGCCGACAGGCTCATGACGCTGAGTCCGGACAGCGAGTGGCGGGTGCGCAGGCGGTCGAGTGTCGCCGGTTGCGCGACAGCGTAGCCCACGCGCATTCCCGCCATGCCATAGATCTTCGAGAATGTGCGCGCGACGATCACTTGCGGATGCCGTTCGACGAGCGGGATCGCCGTGGCGAAGCCGGGCAGGTCGGCGTACTCGAAGTACGCCTCGTCCACGAGGACATGCGTGTCCGGCGACGCGGCGAGGACCTGTTCGATGGCCTCTGTGACGGCGGCGGCGGTGACCGCCGTTGCCGTGGGGTTGTTCGGATTGCAGATATAGAGCAGGCCCGCTCCGTTGGACGCGGCGGCCATGGCATTCAGATCGAGCCGTTGCTCGCCGGTGAGCGGCACGGCTGTGATCGGCGAGCCCAGCGTCATGGCCGTGCGCACGGGCGACTCGTAGCTTGGCTCGCCGGTGACGAGCGCTTTCCCCACGCCGGTGAACACGGACACGGCGGCGCGCAGGATGTCGTCCGACCCGCCGGAGAGGAGCACCTGCTCGCGCGGCGCGCCGTGTTTTTCGGCGATGGCCTCGGCCAGCACCCGAAAGGCCGGGAACGCATAGCGGTGACCTTCCGGGGCCGTGGCCGCCACGGCGGCAAGCGCTGAAGGGGCGGGCCCGTAAGGGTTCTCGTTGTTGCCGAGGCGAATCGGTTCGTTGACGCGAGCCGCGGCTGGCGGCACGGGCGGATCGGCACCGAGAACCGGTTCACCGGCGACGAGGAGGCCAGCGGCCCCGGCACCGAAAATTTGCACGAACGTCCGTCGATTCACGATCAACCTCCTCTAAAGCTGAGTAATCCTATAGACTGTCTGGAATCAAAAATGCGCTGACGACGGTGCCCTTCGCCAGCTTGCTGTCAAGATCCAACGCAATACCCGACCGCGTTGGGGGATTTAAGAGAGCCGTGGCCCGAGGGGAATCTTCCCACTCATCGTCCCCCGGAACCTTTCTCGCCGGGCGGGGCCGATTGCGCTTGCGGCTTGAAGGCTGATACGGCTGGATTTGGACATTACCAAGGCTGATCCAGCGATCTTTCCGGAGCCTGCCATGATCAAGGCGGACATCGTCAAGCGTGTGGCGAGTGAACTTTCCAATGAGTCCAATGCGCTCAAGGACAAGGAGGCCCTCGAAATCGTCGACCGCATCATCGATGCGCTCAAGAAGATCATCGTCGATCACCAGCGACTCGAGATCCGCGACTTCGGTGTTTTTCAGGTGAAGGAACGCAAGGCGCGCGTGGGCCGAAATCCCAAGAATCGCGTTGAATATCCCATCCCCTCGCATCGCGTCGTCACGTTCAAGCCGGGCAAGGAGATCAAGAATCTCCAGATTGAGACGCCGGAGGATCACGAGGACGACGACGATTTGGAGTGATCCGTTGATTCAGGGGGAGGCTTGCAGCGCCGTCCTCACGTCCTCCCAGGCCATTGTTCTCGTGAGCAACTCGTAGTCCATCAGCACAACCGGAACCTTCCAGCGATTGGCGAGCATGAGCGCCTTGCGCAGGTGCCGGCGGTTCTCTGGCGTGAGGCGGCCTTCCTCGTCAAGGTAAGGGAGTAGATGGATGACCATCCACCGTTCGACGGTGGCGGGGGAGGATTGCGCGGCTTTGCCGAGCACGTCCTCCAAGCTGGCCGTTTCCTTGAGTCCCGCTGCCGTTGCATCCTGTCGCGTGACGATGGGGGAGTAGGCTTCGAGGAAGAGCCGGTCGAAGATTTCCCCCACGCCAGCCTCTTCCTCATTGGCGAGCGACGCCCAGTTGACTCCCGTTCGCAGCCGCTGGTCGAGGTATCCATTGGCCATTAACGACACACCCATTGCAGAGCCAAATTCCGCAAGCGATTCGCCGCGAAGGGCGGCAGCCATCTCAAAGAGTTGTATGGACACCACGCTTGTCCGCCAGCCTGCCCACTTTTTCCAATAACGGCCCGGGTTGGCCCGGGGGGCCTCGTCC
>CAYTRP010000523.1:0-2630 GCA_964440195.1 uncultured Candidatus Sumerlaeota bacterium | reverse complement strand
CCCGTGGCTGACGCTGCCCGCGATCGGCTTCGCGATGGTGCTCAAGAACGCCGGCTTTGGGATGATCCTCTTCCTGACGAGCCTCAAGATGATCCCGGCGTCGATCTTCGAGGCGGCGGAGGTGGACGGCGCCACGCGGTGGCAGAAGCTGTTCTTCGTCACGCTGCCGCAGTTGCGGCCGATCATCCTTTTCCTCTCGATCACGGGCATGGTGGGCGCGCTGAACGCCTTCGCGGAGGTGTACGCGCTGACCGACGGCACTGGCGGGACGAGTGTCTCGGTCGGCGGGACGACGCTGCAGAGCGCGCGCACCAGCGGCTTGCACCTCTTCACGATCTTCAACCAATCGATGTATGGCGAAGCGGCGGCGATCAGCTTCGTGCTGCTCGTGGTCGCGATCGGGCTGGCCTGGCTGAACTTCCGGGTGCTGGCGGGGTCGCGAAACTGATGGAAAAACGCCCCCACACCTGGCCTTTTTCGAAACAGCGGGAGAGCGCCCTTCCCCGCCGGAAGCTCGAGGACACGGTGTTGATCGTGTCGCTGGCGGTGCTCCTCGCGGTGGTGTTGCTGCCCATGGCGTGGATGATCCTCACTGGCCTGAAAACGCGCGGGACGGCGTTTCGCCTGCAATTCCTGCCAAAGCTGACCGTTTCGATGCCCGATGAACTCGACGCGGCGTTCGCGGTGCCGCTCGTGGGTCCCGGCGAGAAGTGGGCACATCTCGAATTCACCGATCCCGCCGCGACAAACGTGGAAGTGGAGGTCGAGGGCGAGGAACGTCGCCTGCCGCTGCAGCGCTTGTTTGGCGGCGTGTGGGTCGGGAGCGTGGGGCCCCTGGCACAATCGGGCCTGCGCTATCGCCATGTTGTCGGCGGCGATCGCATCGTGCTGGATCCGGGCGAGCCTGTTGTCGACGGGTGGAACTTGCGCGTGGTGGAGGTGGCGGGCCTTTCGGCGCCGCCGGACAGCGTGTTTGTCGCGAGTCGCAGCGTGGAGGGCACCCTGACACTGCGTGTGCAGGTGCAAGAGGGCGTGAGCGTGCGCGCGCGCCTGCAGACCGGTCGCGGCATCGCGCTCTCGGAGGAATCGCCGGGCCGCTTCACTGGAATGTTCACCGGCGTGACGGGCGACGACGTGCGCGTGCGGCTGGCGATCCGGCGCCCGCTGGGCGAGGCGCTGGGCGAATTGTACACGCTGGACAACTTCCGCACGATCCTGACGAGCGAGACGTTCAATTTCGGCCGGTTCTTCATGAACTCGCTGATCGTGGCGACCTCGGCGGGGCTGCTGACGGTCCTGATCTGCACGCTGGCGGGCTACTCCTTCGCGGTGCACAAGTTCCATTACCGCGAGGCGATCTTCGGCGTGTTGCTCGCGTCGATGCTGGTGCCTGGGATGATCTACATGGTGCCGCAGTTCAGCATCACGCTCAAGCTCGGGTGGTTGAACACCTACCAGGGCATGGTGGTGCCGCACCTCGCCAACGTCTTCGGGTTGTTCCTGCTGCGACAATACGTCACGCAGATTCCCAGGGACCTCTTCGCGGCGGCGCGCATCGATGGCGCGCGCGAGTGGCAGGTGTTCCTCGCCATCGTCATCCCGATCTGCATGCCCATCATGGTGACGCTCTTCGTGCTGGTCTTCGTGGGCCAGTGGTCGAACTTCCTGTGGCAGTTGATCGTCAACACGGGCGATGTGGCGACGATGACGCTGCCGGTCGGCCTGCAGCAGTTTCGCGGGCAGAACGCCACGGAGTGGGAGCTGATCATGGCGGGGGCGTGCTTTTCGCTTCTGCCGATCACGGCGATCTTCTTCTCGCTGCAGCGCTTCCTGCTGCAGGGGCTGACGGCGGGGGCGGTGAAAGAGTGAAGGGAGAAGAGTGAAGGGTGAAAAAAACTCCGCGTCGCCGCCCCTTGTTTCCCCCAATGCCGTGCTTCCGGCATCTGCTTGCCTGCTTGTTTTCACTCTTCACTCTTCTCCCTTCACTCTTCCTTCTCTCCTGTTCCTCCTCATCCTCCGATGACTCGCTCCTCCACCTCTCCCTCTGGCATGGCTTCACGGCGGAGGAGACGGTGGTGTTGCGGGAGTTGGTGGCGGAGTATGAGCGCACGGCGCGCGCGCCCGACGGGCGTCCGGTGAAGGTCGCGGTTGAGTACGTCTCCTACAACGACATGTTCGTGAAGTTGAAGACCGCCGCGCTGGGCCGCATCACGCCGGACATTGCGTTCGTGGACTCGATCAAGGTGACGGACCTTGCCTTTGGCAATGCGCTGGTGCCGATCAACGAGTTGGAAGGCTTCACGCGACGTTACGGATCGATCGGGGAGGCGCGCGAGCAGTTCGTGAACGCCTCCTTCGATTCGGGACTGGTGAATCGCCTCGGCGAGACGGCGCTGTATGCGCTCCCGGTGCAGACGACGACGGTGGCGCTCTTCTGGAACCGCGAGATCTTTCGTCGTCGCGCCGGAGACCTGTGGGCAGCCGGACTCGATCCGAACCGCCCCCCGCAAACGTGGGAGGAGATGGAAGAATACGGGCGTGTGTTGACGCGACGCGAAGATGAAGTTTACGCTTTCGGGATGTCGGGCTCCATGTGGTTCACGTTCGGTGTCGGACGGAAGCGGGCGATG
>CAYTRP010000522.1:2311-2638 GCA_964440195.1 uncultured Candidatus Sumerlaeota bacterium | reverse complement strand
ACGCGCGTCGGCCCCTCTTTCATTGAGGGATCGAGGGGCCCGAGGTGCGCAACCCTGGGCCAGGTTACGGAATCCCGTTGGGATTCATTGGCATGACAACACTTATGAGGCGCAAATCACTGAACGGCATTGGTATCCGGCTGTGCAAAAACCGGGCATTGGGCTTCGGAATCCCCCCTGCCGGGCCATGCGGGATTCACGCCTCGTGATTCACAAACCGCCAACCCCACCAAAACGAGGAACGTGGAACTCGGAACGCGGAACTTCATCATTCCCCCCATATCCATTTCACCCTTCTTGTTTCAAACCTCACCCTTCCGCCCCCCT
>CAYTRP010000522.1:0-2301 GCA_964440195.1 uncultured Candidatus Sumerlaeota bacterium | reverse complement strand
CGCCGGGCCCCTCCAAGCCCCTCCACGGAAACGTCGGAAAAGCACCAAAACATCCAAAAAACGACGCCACGGACACTCACTCCGAAATTCTCCGACTTCCAAAACTCGCGTCACTGCGTCACTCGCGTCACTCCCCGCCGCCCGGCACCAACGATGCTTGATTCTGTGGCCGGGCATCGGCACCCTTTGGGGTCATGAGTACCGACGAACGCCCAAGCCCCGATCCCGACGCCCCCGACTCTCTCCCCGAGGAGAGTCCCGTCGAGGCGTTTCCCATCCCCCGCCCCGAGGACACGTCGTGGGACGTTGTCCTCGCGCGCGCCGGGGATCGGGGATCGACCACCCGCGTCCCGCTCCAGCCCATTGAGCCCGCCAAGTTCCCCCTGTGGGCGGGCACATGGCTGCGCGCCGCCGTTCCCCTTCTCGTCATCCTGCTCTATCTCGGCTATCGCATGGCCACGGCACCGGCGCCGCAGGTCACCCCGGACCTCATCGAACACCGCAATCTGACGGGTGTCGCTCCGCCGGTGGAAGACGCGCGCATGGATGCCGCCACGCGCGATCTCGTCGCCCGCCTCGAGGGCATGATGGCCCGCGAGGATTGGCCCTCCATCCTGCGCACCATCGAGCCGCTTCCATCCGCCAGCGCCGCCCATCCCGCCGTCCGCGCGTTCCGCGCCATTGCCCGCATCGAAACCGGCGAATCCTCGCGCGATCTCCTCGAGGAAGTTCGCCTCCTCGAACCCGCCTTCGCCAGCGACCCCCTCAAGCGCCCCATGCGCGACTACCTCCGGCTGATGCACGCGGATCTCATTTATCGCCTCGACAGTGGTTCACCCGAGACACTGCGCGCCCAGACCGACCGCCTCCGGCTCCTCCTCGCCGATCTCCCCATGACGGGGCGGCACCTGAGCCTGCGGCTCAAGCTCGCCGAGCGCTTCGAGCGCTTTGGCGCCGACGAGGAGCGCGCCGCCGGGTCCTATTTCCGCGATCGACTCCGCCTGCGCACCGCCCGCGCCCTCTACCAGCAAGGCCTGCGATGGGTCACCACCCGCGAGGGCTGGATCAACGCCCAGCCCATCAGCCCCGGGCAGCCGTCCATCCAGGTCGAGCGCCTCCTCCACCGCATCCGCGAGATGAACAAGGCCATCAATGGCTATTCCCTGCCCTACTCGGGCGCCGACCGCACCACCTGGAGCGGACGCGAGGGCGATCCTGTCCACGATGCGCGCGGAGGAGCCTGGTGACTTCGCATAGCGATTCCGGTCCTTTCCTCCCCCCGGGCGACCCGCCCCACCTGCGCATGCTCCCCCCCGCCGACCCCAGGCGATCGCCATCCCTCGAGCTCACCCAATCGGAGGTCATTTTCCGCGTCGGCCTCCTCCTCGCCGCCGCCTTCTTCCTCTGCGAAGGCATGGGCTGGCCGTGGGAGCGCAGCCCGTGGGCCCTCGTCGCGTCGGTCCCCGGCGTCATTCTTATCGTCACCACCCTCGTCTTCCAACTGCGCCTCGTCGGCGATTGGCGCCGCCGCACGCAGCTCCCCGTGTACCTCGCCCTGGGACTTGTCCTGATCGTCCCGCTTTCCAGCCTCCTCAGCCCCTCGCTCGCCGGTTCCGCACTGCCGGAACAACTGCGCGAGGCCCTGCTCGGGGCCGTGCGCACCGTCAGCAGCTTGTGGCTGCTGGGCGGCATCGCCGACTTTCTCCTGTGGGGGGCGATCCTCTCCGCCTACCTGCTGATCATGGCGATGCTCGTTCTCACGCGGGGTGCCTTTCAGCGCGGCATCACCGGGGCCCTGGGTGTTCTCGTCCTCTTCCTCGGGCTGCTCCTTCATCCGGCGGCCGAGACCGCCGTCGGGTTCGCCCTCCTCGCCTGGTTTTTTTGGGTCCAGTTCGAACGGCCCCTGCTCATCCCCGACCGCTTGCGGCCTCATCTCACCGAGGCTCAAGTCGACACGCTCAAGGCCCTCGATTGGGACGGCAGCCTCACCACTGGCGAGGCCAAGGCTTATCTTGCCCACGATCCCGCCGCCTTTGGCCAACTCCTCGACTGTGGGCTCGTCGAGTTCGATCCCTTCACCCGGCTCGTCCTGCCCGGACATCGCCTGCGGCACGACGCGACCAGCGGCGCCCTCGAAGAGTTCCTCAAGACCGCCCGCCGCTGGGGGTGGCTCCTCGTCGGCCTGGTCTATTTCCTTCTGCCCGATTTCATCCCCGGCCCCATCGACGACGTCATCGTGATGTTCCTCTGCGCCGCTGCGGGGTTCGACTGGTTTCGCGGCCGACGCACCGGCGATCGCCC
>CAYTRP010000521.1:0-2650 GCA_964440195.1 uncultured Candidatus Sumerlaeota bacterium | reverse complement strand
TGACCGACTTCGGCCCGAACCGCGGCGATGTGCTTCAACCGGTTGGCGGACCGGGAATTCGATGCCGGCAATCCTCGCACCCGGGGTCGCGCGCTGGTGACCGGCGAACTCTCCCGCTCGTTTGCAACCGGGGCACTCGCGATTTCCGCCGTGGTCTTCTTTCTTGCCGCCGGGATGCTGAACCCGCTGTGCCTCGCCCTGGCGGCGCCCTGCCTTGCCATTCTGCTGGGTTACAGCCTCACCAAGCGATTCACGTCCCTGTCGCATTTCGTGCTCGGGCTGGCACTGGGCATTGCTCCCGTTGGGGCGTGGATTGCGGTGCTGGGGCGCATCGATTTGACGCCGCTGCTCCTCGGTCTGGCCGTTGTCTTTTGGGTGGCGGGCTTCGATATCCTGTATGCCTGCCAGGATTACGAGCACGACAAGAGCGACTCGCGTCTTCACTCCATTCCCAAGAGATGGGGCATTCCGGGCGCGCTTTCGCTGGCGGGTCTTTGCCACGGGGCCATGCTGATCCTGCTGGTCGTCTTCGTCGTCGTGGCCAGCCCTCCACTGGGTATTTTCTTCCTTCTCGGCGTGCTGGGGACGGCGCTTCTGGTGCTCTACGAGCATTCGATTGTTCGCCCGTCGGATCCAAGCCGCGTCAACCGCGCCTTCTTTCAGGCCAATGCCCTGATCAGTCTCGGGCTGCTGGCGGCGGGGGCCCTTGATTTGCTCTGATTCTGGTACACTCCTCGCCTGCCCCGGAGAGGAGCGGGGATTTGCCCGGGTGGGGCGTGGCGGAACGACACAATTCCTCCCTTCGTCCTTGGCATTCGGCCTCCACTGTCCTAGCCAGTTGCCTCCCAAACGTGGCAAGGGAGCCCAAAGGACAATGACCCCAAAGAGCCCTCGGCGAACGCCCTCGGCGCTGACGCGGAAACTCGGAACCGTCTGGAACACGATGTCCGAGGGATTGCACCACCGTTATTCCCCGCAAGGAACGCCATGGGTTCCGCCCACCGATGTGGCCGAGTTGGAAGGAATGTACCATATCCGGATGGAAGCCCCCGGCCTTGACGCACAGCAGGTCTCGCTTTTGCAGGACGGATGTTCGCTGGTGGTCGAAGGGACTCGACCTAGCCCAAGCTTGTCCCCGGAGGCGTCCTTCCTTTCCCTCGAAATTCAGTACGGTCCCTTTGAACGTGTCATCGAATTCGACGAACCCTTTGATCTGACCGGCGCCAAGGCGATTTACGCGGGCGGCATCCTCCACATCGAGATCCGCAAATCCGGCAAGCCGCCGCGCGACGCCCAATATGTCCGCATCCGCATCCAGGAGATCACGTGAGCCCGAGCAATAAGGACAACCCTCCCGTCAAGGTCGAGCACGACGACTCGTTCCCCTTTCCGCGCCAGGTTCCCATCCTCGGCACGAACGAACCCATCGTGTTTCCCCACATGATTGCTCCCGTCGTCATTGCCACCGACGCGGAAAAGCAACTCATCGACGAGGCCCTGCGCACCGACCGCCTTGTGGGGCTGTTTCCAGTCGTTGAACTCGAAGGCCGGGACGAAGATGGGAAGCCGATCAACACGCAGACGCTGTTCCCCGTGGGAACATTGTGCGCCGTCCTGCGGATGCTCAAGATTCCCGATGGCACCGTCCGCCTGCTGGTGCACGGCATCTCGCGCATCTCCATCGAGACCTACGTGAAGTCCCCGCCGGAGACGGTCGCCACCATTCAGCGCGTGGAGGAGTCCGAAGTCGAGGACGACGAGGTCGAGGCGCTCAAGAAGGAGACGCTCGAAAGCCTTCAGAAGGCCATCCAGTTGACCAACATGTCCGAGGACCTGGCCGTCGCCGCCATGAACATCGAGGATGGCGGCAAGCTCGCCGACCTCGTGGCAACGAACCTCGGGCTCAAGGTTGACCAACTCCAGCGCGTCCTGGCCGAGACGAACACAAAGGAGCGGCTGCGCCTGGTCTACACGATGCTGAGCCGCGAGGTGCATGTCCTCGAAATCGGCAACAACATCAGCGAGAAGGTCCGCGAGAGCGTGGACCGCAACCAAAGGGACTTCTTCCTGCGCGAACAGATCAAGGCCATGCAGGGGGAACTCGGCGAGTCCGATCCCCACGAGAGCGAGATGGGCGAGCTGCGCGACCGGCTGGCCAAGAAGCAGATGCCCGACTATGCCCGCAAGGTGGCCGAGCGGGAACTGGGCCGGCTCACCGCGCTGCAACCCGCCGCCGCCGAGTATGGCGTCATTCGCACCTACCTCGAGTGGATCATCGATCTTCCCTGGTCGGAGTGCACCGACGACCATATCGACCTTCTCAAGGCCGCCAAGATCCTTGATGAGGATCATTACGGCCTCGACAAGGTGAAGGAGCGCATCCTCGAG
Organism: uncultured Candidatus Sumerlaeota bacterium; assembly: GCA_964440195.1. GTDB lineage: Bacteria > Sumerlaeota > Sumerlaeia > SLMS01 > JAHLLQ01 > CAYTRP01. The sequence goes on along the minus strand of CAYTRP010000521.1, from coordinate 262 downwards.
TTCCTCGCCGTGATTCGCCTGAAGGGCGGCAACCTCAAGGGCCCGATCCTGTGCCTCGTGGGCCCTCCCGGCGTTGGCAAGACGAGCCTTGGCAAGTCCATCGCGCGCGCCACCGGCCGCAAGTTCACCCGGTTTTCGCTGGGCGGCATGCGCGACGAGGCGGAAATCCGCGGGCATCGCCGCACCTACATCGGGGCCATGCCCGGCCGCATCGTCAAGGCCCTCAAGGACTGCGGCACGGTCAACCCGCTCATCATGCTTG
>CAYTRP010000520.1:0-2675 GCA_964440195.1 uncultured Candidatus Sumerlaeota bacterium | reverse complement strand
CCGGATGTCTTCGGCCAATGCGTGACCTGGAATGGCGTGGCCTACTCCTTGTCCTCCTCGCTGACACCGGACGAGGCGGATTCCTTTGTCAGTTCGCTCCCGCCGGGGGGAAACCGGCGCTACGTCTGGAGCGGGCAGATATGGGAGAGCACGGCGACCAACGGCCCGGTCTCGGTTCCCGGCCAGCGCATCACGCTGACGTGGAGTTTTGTGCCGGACGGAACGTGGATCATCGGGCCGGATCTCGTCTCGTACCAGCAGAGCACCCTGTTCTCGACGATGAACTCTGGGTTTGGCAACCAGCCGCATTGGATGAACCTGGTGCGGCAGTCCTTCGCCGATTGGGGGGACGTGATAGGCGTGAATTACGTCGAGGTGGGCGACGACGGCGCGGATCTCGGCGGGCCGGGAGTCTTGGGCGTCCGCGGCGACATCCGCATCGGGATGATCTCCATCGACACGCTCGGGGGGATCCTCGCTTACAATTTCTTTCCCCTTCCCGATGATTTCGAAGGGGAAGTTCCACCCGGCACCGGTGGGGACATGGTGCTCGACTCCCAGGACATCCTGCTCTGGGCAACGGACCTGGGGGACGATTTCATGGCGCTTCGCAACACCGTGCGGCATGAACATGGCCACGGGTTGGGATTCAATCATGTCGATCCGCTCAACCAGACCAAGCTGATGGAGACCCAGCTCACCACTGCCCTTGACGGCATCCAGGAGGATGACCTGCGCGGCTCGCAAAGGCTCTATGGGGATTGGCTGGAGACGAATTCGACGGTTGCGGAGGCCACGGTGCTTGGGGCGCTCCCGAACAGGGCAACCGCTCCCGCGCTGCAGCTTGCCAACCTCGCCGTGGAGGGCCCCACAAGCACGGACATGTTTCGATTCGAAGTGCCGGAGCTTGCCCTCCTGAAATACGACATCGCGCCCGACGGATCGGAATACGTCGTTGGGCCGCAGGGCAGCCTGGTCGCCCCCATCGATGGGCGGAGGGGCAATGACCTGGCGGCGGACATCCTGTTGCCCGACGGCGTGACCGTGCTTGCGGAAATCGACAGCGCATTGATCGGTTCCGCGGAGTCCGGATCGTTCCCGCTCACTCCCGGGGCGGGAGAGTACTTTCTGCGGGTGCGCTCCGCGTCGAGCCACGAGGAGGTCCAGCGCTACACTCTTGCACTCGGCTTTGAAACGGGATCGCCCGAGGCGGAGTGGGAGTCGCTCGATGCGGTGGTGAACGATGACGCGGGGAATGGGAATGGGAAGTTCGATCCGGGCGAAACGGGCATTCGCGTGCGCGTCCCCGTCAGGAACATCGGATTTTCGGAGGGCGGCGGACTGGAAGGCAGGCTGGTCAGTTTGACGCCGACCGTGACAGTCAGGGATGCGGCGATCAACTATGGCAACGCCGCGCCCGGGGTAACCCTCGATCCCCCGCCGGGATTCCTTGTGGATGTCTCCGCCGCGCATGTTTGCGGAGAGCCGGTTGAACTGCGGTTCTTTGGATCATCGATGGCGGGAGAAACCGACGAGATCTTCCGGTTCGGCACCGGCCAGCCGGGCATTGGCAATCCGATTGGCTATGTGCCGCTTGGGCCCCGGCCAATCCCCCCGGGAGACCTTACTGCTTCCCGCATCGCGGTGGCCGACGCGGTCACCATCGGCAGGGTTCGCCTGACCGGCATCAACATCACCTATCCCCAGATGAACGATCTGTTGCTCTACCTACAGTCCCCCTCGGGAACCGTGATCATCCTGAGCAACAATGGCTTCAGCGGTCCAAATCTGACCGGCACGACGTTGAGCGACACCGCCACCACGGCAATCTCGCAGGGCTCGTCACCTTACACGGGAGAGTTCATTCCCGAGGGCTCGCTGTCGGAGTTGACCGGAGAGAACTCCCTGGGATTCTGGGATCTTGGAGTCTTCAACCTGTTTGGTTCGTCAAGCGGGTCGATCACGACGTGGACTCTGGAGATCAGCCCGGTCGGCGGCTTCGAGTGCGAGGATGTGCCGGAGCGGGACATTCGCGAGACGCTAACGATCTACTAACGCCAGAGCGGATTTGGAGCGGGTGGAACGGGCGAAGGTGCCCGCATGGGAAGCCGATCGCTCTTGCCCCCCGGGGGCGGCTTCCGGTTGGCTGCTTGGCGCATTCGGCCCGGCGGTCGGGAGGGCGTTCAGGCATTTCCAGACGCCTGCCAGACCGGACCGGAGCCAGATAACGACGGAGGGAAAGAGGACATGGCAACACCAAGGATTGCAATCAACGGATTCGGCCGCATTGGGCGGCTGGTGGCGCGGGCTGCCATTGAGTCAGGCAAGGCGGAAGTTGTCTCGATCAACGATCTCGCCCCGCTCGATACCAACGCGCACCTGTTCAAGTACGACTCGGTTCATGGCCGCTTTGGCGGCACGGTGGTGGTGGAAGACGGCAGCCTGATCGTCAACGGCCGCAAGATCCGCTGCACCTCCGAGCGCGACCCTGCCGCGCTTCCCCATGACGAGGTGAAGGCGGACTACGTCATCGAGTCCACGGGCATCTTCACAGAGAAGGACAAGGCCGCGAAGCATCTCAAGGGGGGCGTGAAGCGCGTCATCATCTCGGCGCCCGGCAAGGGTGTCGACTACACGGTCGTGCTCGGCGGGAATGTTGCCGCAATTCACGCCGA
>CAYTRP010000519.1:0-2685 GCA_964440195.1 uncultured Candidatus Sumerlaeota bacterium | reverse complement strand
CCTCAGCCGCGATGACGCGGCCGACATGTCCCAGGTCCGGGTCTCGTCCTCCACGGGGACGTTCCTGACCGTCGCGGGGGCCGTGGCGTTGGCTATCGGGCTGCTGTTTTGCCTGCGCGTGGTGTTGACGAAAGACAAATGACCACCCGGTCGGAGGGGTTTTTGGGTTGCCGCTTTTCGGCTGGGTCGTTGCAGGTTGTACTTGTGCGAGGGTAGTCCTTCCTTGGAGATCCCAATGCCCCCATCATCCGGCGCGCCGCGTGCGACTCAAGGGAGTCCTGGCGGGGCCTTGCTCCGCCCGCTGGCGCTGGCGGTCGGGGCTGCGACGCTGCTGACGGGTTGCGGGTTGATCATTTTCACGAGTGCCGCCGCCGTGGGCGTGGTCGGCGCGACGGGGTATGCGGTGTATGAAGGGGGAAAGGGCGCGGTGTCGGTGACCGGGTCGGCGGCTTCGGGCGTTGCCGACGCCGCGAAATCCACCGTGAACAGGCCCGACAAGCGTGAAATCGGCGAGGTTGTCTTCAATGGGTCCGCCGTCGAGGCGGCTTGCCCCTACGGAGTGCCGACAGTGACGGCGGCGGCGCGCGTGGCATGCCGGAATCTGCGGTTTTTCGGGATCACGTCAGGGGGGGATGCGCTGAAGGCGACCGTGACGTGCCAGGCAGGCGACAACGAGGTGGTCACCATCACGGTTGAGGCGGTGGGCCCAGAGGAGTGCCGCGCGACGGTGATGTACGGCGAAGAGGGCGATATCGGGAAATCGGAACAGATCATGGCGGAGATGGCTCGCATCCTGGAGCAAGGCTAGGGGGCATTTGGACATGAACGGGCGTCGCGGGGCTCTCCTCAATCTTTCGACCGTCGCGTTGCTTGCCGTCTTCGCGACAGGCATCACGGCCAGTTGCTCGCGCAAGAACGCGGGCGCGCAGGAACTGACCGGGATCGCGAATTTTTCGTACAGCATCTTTGCGGCCACGGAGCATGCGATCCCCGATGCGGGGACCTTTGGTTGGGGGCCGCGGTACTTTCGGGTCAAGTACCTGCCGGGCACGAACCTGGCGCGGGTGGACGAGCGCTTCCGCGAGAGCATCCGCGCGGAGTTGGAAGCCCGCAATTTCGTTTACTCGGAACATGACCCGGATCTGCTTGTGGGGTATGGCCTGGCGATGAACGCGCCGATTGATGAAGCCGCCATGAACAGGATTTACGGGGAGGAGTTCGACTTCACATTCCAGACGCCCATCCCCGACGAACGGCGGACGTACCATCAGGGGACCCTGGTGCTGGATTTTCTCAACGCGGAAACCAGCACTTTGCTGTGGCGCGGCATCGCGCGCGGCGACGTCGATGTGGACGTGAGCGATTCCGTGAAGGACCAGCGCGCGCGGGAGCTGGCGCGCCTGCTGATCGCCCGCTATCCCGATCCGTCGGTCGTGGTGGATTAGCGGCTGGATTTGGGCGCGGCAATCGCCGTGCCGCGCTGGCGATGGGAGGAGGCGCTGGCAGGCCATGCGCCGCCCCTTGACCTTTGGGCGCGGCGTGGCCTTGCCTGCGGGCGTCTTGCGGTTGGTCGTCTTACGCGCCCGAGCCCTGCCCCGGAGGATTTACCATGACCGTCGATCATGCCAGGCAAGAGTTGGAACTCCCGTTTTGGCCGGAGGGCGGCGCTCTTGATGGGCTGTGCGTGGTGTTGGATGCGGCGGGGGGTGGGGCGATGCCGCCGGCGGGGGCAGTGTTGGAATGGGGCGGGGCCTTGAAGTCTTCGGATCGCAGCGTGCATTTGGCGGCACAGGCGCGTCATCACCTGAGCCGCGATGGCGCGCAGGTGCCGATGGTGCGATGGGATGACCGCCCGGTGCTGGTGGGGGCGGATGCCGAGGCCGACGCCCTGGCCCGGGTCGCGTGGGCGGAGGAGTCGCGCGCGCACCTGATGGTCTCGCTGGAGGACGTGGCGGCGGGAGGCAAGGCAGAGATTGTGGTGGCAAAAGGGGATGACCTCTCCCGGGTGGTGGCGGAGGCCGTGGCGACGGGATTCGCCGGGCAGGCGAGGGTCGTTTGCGGGCCATCGGCAATGTTGGCGGCGGTGAAGGGTGTGCCGGCGCTGGTGATCCGGTTGCCGCGCGATGCGGAGCGGGACGGCGGCGTGATGGCGGGAGGAGGCGGCACGCATCGCGACGAAGCGCGGCGGTTGCACGCGGGCTTGTGCCGGGCTTGGGAAACATTGCGCGAGGAACTGGAAGCGCGGCGGCGAAAGTTGTTTCCCGGGGCACCCGGAGTGTCGGTACCCACTCCGGTTCCGGCGGAAGTGATCGCGCGCATTCTGTGGCATGGGCAGGAAGCCCCCCGGGACGCGGCGGAGGCCGATCGCTTGCTCATGCTGCTCAAGCGAGGCCAACTCTCGGACCGGACGATCCAACGGTTCGACGTGCGCACGCGCCGGCTGGCCGACCGATGGGTGGTCGAGGGCGCGGTGAGTCATCCGCGCCTGCGCGACGCGGCGGAGGGTTTGTTGAAGGCGGTGGGCTGCGCGAACGTGGAGAACCGGGTGGTGGCGTTGCCTTCGGGATCGCTGGGCTCGGCGCGTTACGGGATCGTCCGCGCGCCGATGGCAATGACGTGGATCCGGCCACGCGAGGGGGATGACTCGCAGACGCAGTTGCGCGTGGGGGAGTGCTTGTTCCTGCT
>CAYTRP010000518.1:0-2697 GCA_964440195.1 uncultured Candidatus Sumerlaeota bacterium | reverse complement strand
ACCCATGGAGTGGGAGGCGGTCTTGTGGCGAGAGAAAACCGATGGAAGGCGCGGTGGCATTCCATGACCAGCCGGCATCATCGCCGCCGGTGGTTTGAACCGGATGGGGTCATGATGGGGGGGCACAGGCCCACCTCCGCTTGGCTTCGGCGGACACGCAAGATGCCAATGCCGTTCAGTGGTTTGCGCGTCCATGCACACGATCCACGCCTCGATTTTTTGTCCGTGACTTCGCCCGAAACATACCCCAACGGGGTATCGTAGAGTAGCCCGGGGTAGCCGCGCGCCGATGCTCTCAACAAAAGAGGGGCCGGCGCGTGACAACCCTGGGCTAAATTACGGAATCCCGTTGGGATTCATCCGCGTTTGGCTCATCTGACGGCATTGAGGAGCGCTGGAATCCCGTTGGGATTCATCCGAATGGCAATACCCATGGAGTGGGAGGCGGTCTTGTGGCGAGAGAAAACCAATGGAAGGCGTGGTGCATTCCATGACCAGCCAGCATCATCGCCGCCGGTGGGTTTGATTCAGGCCACTGCAAGGCGCCCTCGCGGCGTCACTGCCCGGCCAATGCCCTCCCTCGGCAAGCCCCTCCTTTGCAAGAATCCCCAAAATGCCGGACTGACAAGGTGAAGGATCAGGGCACCGGCGCTTCGGGCGGGAACTAGGCCTTGACGTTGGGCCCGACCAAAAAGGACCAATGGGCGCGAATGCTTCGGCGGGACGCATCCATTGTGCGACGGGATTGGGCATGGCACACCGCAGTCTTCAGTCGCTTGTTTTCTCCGGCCTTGTTCCGACGACCGCGGCGACGGTGATTTCATTGCTTGGGGACGATGGGCTTCCCAGCGACATTCGCATCGACGAGAACCTGATGTACCACCCGTGGCAGGCGAGCCGCTCCGGCCTGCTCGTCCTTGGGATGGATCCGGCCACGGACCTCGCCAAGGTCTCTTCCTTCATCCAGAACCGCACGACATGGTGGGAAGTGGCCGTCATGCTGGCCGACAGCATCAACTCCTACGGCCCGGCCCTGCTGGCCCAGGGGGCGGTCAAGGTTCTGCCGCACCCCGAAGACGACCTGACCTCCTCCAATACGGAGCTTCGCAACCTCCTCTCGATCCTGACCGTCCACGGGACGGACATTCTGGGGCTGGAACTCAGCGACCTGATCCAGCTCTACGGCGACAAGAGGGTGCCCAAGACCATCCGCATCAGCGGCGACGGGATCATCGGCTCTCTGTACCTGCGCGACGGCAATGTCGTGCACTGCGAGACCATGGACGACATGCACGGCATGGATGCCTTTGCGCGGTTGCTGGCCATTCGCTCCCCCGACATCCGCGTCCACAACGGATGCCTGACATCCAAGTCGACGGTGAACAAGCCCGCCATGTCGGTCCTGCTGGAAGGCGCCCGCGTCAACGACGAGGGTGGCCGAGGTGCCTTTGACTTCGAATCGACCGACAGCGAGGTGGCTTCACACGCCCTGGACGCGCTGCTCGACGACATGGACGAGATAGGCAACTCTCGCATCAAGGGCCCCAAGCTCCCCGTCCCCCAACCTCATGTTCAAGGCCTTGAGGATCTGGACGAGGACTTCGACCTGGACTGACGTTTCTCCCGCATATCAATCCCAACCACCCCGCCCGAAACCGCACGAGAGCATCATCGGCTCACCGTGACAAATGCCGATTCCAGAGAAGCAGCCGCCCGGCGTCGGCGGAGGCCCGGCCAGGCATGAACGTGTTTACTCCGGAAGACATCTCCGCACGAGTCGATGCGGTCTACCGCGCCGAGTCCCGGCGTGTCCTGGCGACGCTGATTCGCCTGTTGGGCGACTTTGAAGTTGCCGAGGAGGCGATGCACGAGGCGTTCGCGGTGGCCGTCGAGAGATGGCGGCGCGATGGCGTGCCTTCCAATCCCGGGTCGTGGTTGGTTTCAACCGGCCGGTTCAAGGCCATCGATGCCATGCGCCGCCGGGCGCGGTTCGATGCTTCGTTGGAAAAAGTGGCCCAGCGCATGGAGGCCGCCACGCCGGCCTGTCCCGACCCCCTTGCCGGTGAAGAGGTTTTCGAGGACGATCGCCTACGCTTGATCTTCACCTGTTGCCATCCCGCGCTTCCCTCCGGCGCGCAAGTCGCCCTGACGCTGCGGGAGGTTTGTGGCCTGACCACGGAGGAGATTGCCAGGGCTTACCTGACCTCCGCGCCGACGGTTGCGCAGCGCATCGTGCGCGCGAAGTCGAAGATCCGCGACGCCCGCATTCCGTATGAGATCCCCTCTCCCCCGGAGTTGCCAGAGCGCCTCGACAATGTGTTGCGCGTGGTTTACCTGCTCTTCAACGAGGGGTATTCCGCCTCCTCGGGCGATTGTGTCACCCGCCACGACATTTCCGGCGAGGCCATCCGGTTGGGGCGCCTGCTGGCGGAACTTCTGCCGGACCCGGAGGTGTGGGGCCTGCTCGCGCTGATGCTGCTGCATGAATCGCGACGGGCGGCGCGGTCTTCCGCCGATGGGGACTTGGTCCTGCTGGGCGACCAGGACCGTTCGCTCTGGAATCGCGAGCAAATCGCCGAAGGGACATCGCTGGTGGAACGCGCTTTCGCGTCCGGCACCATCGGCCCCTTTGGCATTCAGGCCGCCATCGCCGCCGTGCACGCCGGGGCGGTAGATTCGGATTCGACCGACTGGGCC
>CAYTRP010000517.1:1147-2699 GCA_964440195.1 uncultured Candidatus Sumerlaeota bacterium | reverse complement strand
GCCGGGACTCCCGCATCCCGCGCGCCACGCGCAACGCCCCGCTGGCCCACACGGTTTGCCAATAGGCGTTCTCGATCGAATCGAAGTCCACGAGCCCGGGACTTGCCATCGCCACATCCGGTTCCACGCGCCCCAGCTTGCCGCGCTCGACACGCACTTCATTGATGCACAATCCCGAGGCTTGGGGCGGCTCCCCCTCGCCCGGGACAAAACCCCAGGTAAAGCGCCGACGCCGCCATCCCGCGCCAGCCGTCAGCTCATGACGGGTATCCTCCACGCACTCGAAGGAATCCTTGGCGACGGGCATCTGGTAGATCTGCTCGATGCTCCCCTGCTCGAAAACATTCGAGCCCAACGCGAGACTGCGCCGGGAACGGCGAGGGCGGTTGACTGCTTCAGGCATGGACACTGTTTTGTTTGACCGGATTCCCTGTCCTGCACGGTTGCGCCCCAGGGTTGCTTGCCGGCGTGATCTCCCATATTGTCGAGACTTCGACGGAGGTACCCGCGCCGAAGCCGTTGCCGGTATTCATCACGGCGGCACCCCGGGCGCAAGCCGTGAGCATCGATAGGGAACGACTGATTCCAGGATGAGCGTTGGTTTGCTGGAGACGCCAACATTCAGCGCCTCAATCAACCCCGCCAACACTCCGGCAGCGGCTCCCATCACGAGGCTCCCGGTCCCGCCTTCAATTGTTCGCGATTGGGGGAGAAGGCGGCCCAACGGGGACTTCCGGGATTCTCCATCAGTTCCCCCACGATGCGAGCGGTGAGGGGCGTCAGGAGAATCCCGTTCCGGAAATGCCCCGTGGCAATCAGGAGGTTTGCCCAACGATCACTCCAGCCAATGATCGGCAGCCCGTCGGCGCTTCGCGGGCGAAAGCCAACCCATGCCTCCGCGACTTCATGACGCGAAAGTCCCGGAACCAGTTTGGTGGCTTGTTCGAGGAAATGCGCAATGACGTCCTCATTGATGGACACGTCGAACCCTTTGTCCTCCATCGTGCTGCCCACGATCAGTCCCTCCCCCCCCGGGCGGGGCGCGAGATACAGACTCTTCAGATGCAGGACGTGCCGCAGGAAGCCATCGGGCGTGCCGATCCGGGCGAGCTGGCCCTTGATTGGCCGAATCGAAAAAGGCAAATCCAGCAACCGTGCAATGTCATCGGTCCAGGCCCCCGTTGCCGCCAGCAGGACATCGAAACCGATTTTAGATCCATTATCCAACTGTAGTCGAGTCAGGGATTCGCCTTCGGAATCGATCCCAAGTATCCGCCCTTGGATGACCTCGATCCCCATCGCACGGACCGCGCTGCTCAAGGCCTCGTGCAGCAGCCGGGGGTTGACCAGACCCTCCGCCAGCCAAAGGGCTCGAGTCACCGAGGGAGCAAGTTGGGGCTCGATGGCCCGAAGTTCCGGACCCGCCAGAATCCGCATGTCAACACCGCGGCTCTGGAGCAGCGAGGCTTTGCGGTCGAAAACCTCGGAGTGTCCGGGAGAATCGGGAATCAGCGTGCCCGCCCAGGAAAGGTCGAGCCCGTAGCGTTCGCGA
>CAYTRP010000517.1:0-1137 GCA_964440195.1 uncultured Candidatus Sumerlaeota bacterium | reverse complement strand
AGAGGCAATCATCGCGGACGTGGGGGATTCCAGGACGGAGACGCAAGCGTGCGGATACCGCCTCGCCAATTCCCGGGCACAAGCCAACCCGATGACCCCTTTGCCAAGCACCAAAATGCGCTGGGAGTTCAACAGGGCGAAAACCTTCCTGATTCTCTGGGGCTAGCTCTCGCTGGCAATCTGATGACGGCGGGCTTGATCGAGGATGAAGTCCACGTCGCTGGACGAGTCCTCCGAACGCAGGTCGAATCGCACCCCGAGGTCATAGGTCGTCGTTCCGTCCGGGAGCTGGATCCGGTTCTTCCAGACAATCACGCAGTAGATGCGCACGACCTGCTGCTCGTTTCGAAGGACAAAGAGCCCATACTCGATCTTGCCCAGCAACCGCGCGAACTGGCTTTCGCTGAACTTGGGCACCCGCAGGTGCAGGCCATCGATGGACGCGTCGATCACATGGACCAGAAAAGGGACCGGTTGAAAGGACACTTCCGGGAAAATCAGATAGAGTTCAGCCCGGAAATTGCTGGAAATGCGCGCGGTCTTGCGACGGTTCTCGATTCGTTGTGCCATCGTTCTTGTCCCGAATTGCCGAGTTGTCGACGGGCATCCTGTGCGGTGGGGCGGGTTGTTGCCAAGGCTGATTTCCCTTTCGACTCCGGGCCATGGGCCGGTAACTCACGCAACCCCCTCGGGCGACAGCCAACCCCGCCCCACTTTACCCCAGAGCAAAGAGCCCCCCCATGAGCCAGACGAGACGAATGCCGGCGGATTTCCTCGGCACGATCCGAATCCTGCCGCGCATCCCGGACGAATTGGCCGGCCTCGAGGACCTGGCGTACAACCTCTGGTGGACCTGGAACCCGCGCGCGCGCGCGATGTTTCGAGCCCTCGATCCCAGGGCTTGGGACGTCTGCGACGGGAATGCCGTCAAGTTCGTCAGCAAAATCAGCCAGGCCTCCCTCGATGCCGCCGCCAATGATCCCGACATCAGGGCCAAGTACGACGAGGTCATGAACGCCTTCAACGAATACATGGTGGGCAAGACCTCGTGGTTCAAGCGCGAGCACCCCGAAAAGGAAGTCGTCCAGATCGCCTACTTCTCGGCGGAGTTTGGCCTTCACGAGTCCCTGCCCATAT
>CAYTRP010000516.1:0-2707 GCA_964440195.1 uncultured Candidatus Sumerlaeota bacterium | reverse complement strand
CCCAGGAGGGACCGCCCCGCGAAGTAGGTGATGAGAGATCCGAGCACGCTGGCGACAAGGGCGAGGACCGTTCCCAGCAGGGCCCCAAACACGCCTCCTCCCGCGGCGCTCACCAACAGGCGCGGCATTCCGATGCCGATCAATACCGAGCCAAGGAGGATGAAGAGAAGAGACGAACGAAGCTGCTTGAAGGGACTGTCGTCCGGGTGCAGCGTGTCGCGCAACTTCGTGATGTCGAGGAGGTGCTCGCGCACCGGCTCAAGGTGAAGCACAAGGAGAGCCGTGACGAAGATCGAGACGACGATCAGGATGCGGAGCGCATCCTTCTTCCACATCGACTTGTAAGGCCTTGGTTTGGTCAAGAGGGGGGGACCCGTGGGCGGCAGGGACGCCCAAGCAAAAGTGGCCGCGCCTGGGATCAGTCCGTGAGCGAGCGAACCTCGTAGCGCAACTGGCGATGCCGCATCCATTGGACCGCGAAGAGGTCGCGCAGGGCCGTTACCCGGTTGCGAAGAGTGTATTTGGAGACGCCGGCCCTTCGCGGGCGATGATTGACCGAAACCTCCCCGATGCGCGCCCCTTCGAGCCGAAGCAGGGTGGGAAGGAATCGGTGCAGCCCGCGATACATCTTCAAGCGGCGCACATGCTCGCTCTTCATGACGCGCAGCGAGCAGCCCGTGTCGGTCACGACGTCCCTCGTCACCCAGTTGCGGATCGAGTTTGCGACGGAGGACACGAGGCGCCGCCAAAGATTGTCCCGCCGCTTGCTGCGAATCCCGCACATCACATCGAGATTCCGCCTCTTGAGTTCCTTGAGCAGCCGTGGGAAGTCCGCAGGATCATTCTGTCCGTCGCCGTCCATCATCCCGATGACTCGGCCGCGCGCATGGCGGAATCCCGCATCCAGGGCCGCGGACTGGCCCGAATTGGGATTCAGTCCCAGGACGCGAAATCGCGGATCCGCCGCCGCCATCCCGAGGGCCAGTTTCGGAGTCCTGTCGCGCGAGCAGTCATCGACCACGACGCATTCCCAATCCTTGAGGCCGGCCCCGTCGAGCGCTTCGCGCAACTCCTTCAGGACATCGGCGATGCACTCTTCCTCGTTGTAGACGGGGATGACCACGCTAAATTCGGGGCCCTGAGTATCCGACATGAACCGGCCAATCCTCCGCTCTTGCTTGTTGGATGATGGTTTGCACGGGGTTGTGGGCAAAGGAAATGGTGGTTGCCCGCTTCGGCCTCCGGTTTCAGCGCCATCTCTCGGGAGGGGCGGGAACCTGACCGACCCTCACGTCCGTGTGGGCCCGAAGGAGGTCCGCCACCAGGTCGCAGGGGAGCCCCACCACGTTGAAGTAATCTCCCTCGATGGACTCGATCAGGCCGGCGCCAAGCCCCTGAATGCCATACCCGCCCGCCTTGTCCATGGGTTCTCCGGATGCCACGTAGCGCTGGATTTCGTCATCGGACAGCGACCGAAAGCGCACCCGCGTCGTGGCGGCATCGAGGTGCACCTCGTGGGGATCGGCGAGCGCGATGGCGACGCCGGTAATGACCTCATGCTCCCGCCCGGAGAGATTGCGAAGCATTTCCACTGCCTCGTCGGCCGTTCCAGGCTTGCCATAAAGAACACCTTCCAGAGCAACCACCGTATCGGCGGCCAGAACGGGACATTCCGGTCCAGTGGCGAGGATTTCCATCGCCTTGAGGTAGGCAAGGCGGATGGCCAGAGTTCTTGGATGATCGGCGGGGACGCTCTCTTCGTCAATCCCCGCAGGCCGGGATTCGAAGGCAATCCCCATCCCGGCGAGAAGTTCCTTTCGGCGAGGGGAAGCAGAGGCGAGCAAGAGTTTGGACAAGTGGTTTCCTTTCAACGGTTGGCGTGATGCGGGGTCGTCCCATACTCGACAAAATACCGCTTGCTTATCCGCATTGTCCTCCCCTACCCTTTGCCTGCGTTTCGAATGGGAGCCAAGGGGTCTGGCCAAATCCTGATGACACCTTGCATCACCCTTCGAGTAGCTTGGCGCAAACAAAACAACGACGATTTGCAATCCGGGAGGACCAGATGGCTGAACGGATGACCCGCCCGCAAGAGGCCGATCCCGTTGGCGAGGCAGAGGTGCCTTTGGGCCTGCTCGCCGACTTCGCCCCGCCCACCATGGAGCAATGGCGCGCTCTGGTTAACGAGGATCTCAAGGGTGCGGACTTTGACAAGAGACTGGTCTGGCAATCCGTCGAGGGAGTGACCGTCCAGCCGATGTACGTCGGCAAGGACATCGAGGACCTGTGGCATCGCGGCAGCCTTCCCGGCGAAGCCCCCTATGTGCGCGGCACGCAGCCGCTGTCCGGGGTGCTCCCCCGCTGGCAAATCCGGCAGGACTGCCTCCTCGCTTCTCCCGAGGAAGTCAACGCGGCGGTGCGCGACGGGCTTGCCCGCGGGCAAACCGCCGTCGGCATCCGCCTCGACAACGCCGCGCGCAAGGGGATCGACGGCGACGATCCCCGGGCGCGCGAGTTGGCGGGGCAAGGGGGTTGCACCATCAGTTCGATCAACGGGCTGCGAATTGCGCTTCAGGACATTGACTTCAATCGCTATCCCGTGACCATCCGCACGGGAACGGCGTCCCTTCCCATCCTCGCCATGCTGATTGCCCTTGCCGACGAGCGGGGAATCAACTGGCGCATCCTGACGGGTGGAGGCGAATGC
>CAYTRP010000515.1:0-2713 GCA_964440195.1 uncultured Candidatus Sumerlaeota bacterium | reverse complement strand
TTCTGCGGAGTCGCGCTGATGTGCCTCATGGCCGTCGCCGGGCGGGCCGATGACGCGATGGGAGGGCGGCATGATGACTGATACCGGTGTACGAACGGGGGCTGATCGGCTACAATTGGGGGACACAATAGAGCGGCGAGGCGGTGCGCTAACACCCCTCGCCATGACACCGAAGATTGGAGCTTCGATGCCAGACAATGCTACCGCGACAGCGGGATCCCCACCAACCCCTATCCCAACTGGATACTCGGAATTCCTGTCATCCAAGCGGATCGTCTCCGATCCTGCTGGGTTCGATGTCGCCCTTAACGACCTGCATCCGGTCCTGTTCCCCTTTCAGCGGGACGTGACCCGCTGGGCACTCAAGCGCGGCCGCGCCGCCCTGTTCCTCGATACCGGGTTGGGCAAGACGATTCAGCAGCTTGAGTGGGCGCGACATGTCCACCGGCACACCGGCGGCGACGTGTTGATCCTGGCCCCGCTCGCCGTGTCCAGCCAAACCGCCCGCGAGGCGGAAAAGCTAGGGCTCTCCGTCACCATTTGCCGTGAGCAATCTGACGCACGACCGGGCATCAATATCACCAACTACGAGCGCCTGCACCTGTTCGACCGTGGCGCGTTCAGCGGCATCGTGCTGGACGAATCCGGAATCCTGAAGGCCTTCGGGGGAGAGACGCGCAAGCAGCTTACGGAGTTCGCCTCAACGATCCCGTACCGGCTGTGCTGCACAGCCACCCCGGCGCCGAATGACCTGATCGAACTGACCAATCATGCCGAGTTTCTGGACATCATGACCGGCAAGGAAATCATCGCCCTGTTCTTCACGCAGGACGGAAACACCACCCACAAATGGCGACTCAAGGGCCATGCAAAGGTCGACTTCTGGCGATGGATGGCGAGTTGGTCCGTGGCGGTGCGTAAGCCATCCGACCTCGGCTATGAGGACGGCGACTTCCAGCTTCCTCCGCTCCAGATGCACCAGCACGTTGTTGACGTGCCCACGCCGCAATACACCCTCTTTCCGGTCGAAGCCCAAACCCTACAGGAGCGCCAGCGAGCGCGGAGGGAGTCCATTGGTGACCGGGTGGCGGCCGTGGCCGAGTTGGTCAACGCCTCAGATGAGCCATGGATTGTCTGGTGCGACCTCAACGCGGAATCGCAGGCCATTACCAAAGCGATCCCTGGCGCGATCGAGGTGACAGGATCCGACACGCCAGAGCACAAGGAATGGGCGTTGCAAGCGTTCGTTGCGGGCGAGTTTCGCGTCCTGGTCAGTAAGCCCACCATCTGCGGGTACGGGATGAATCTCCAGCACTGCGCGCACATGGCGTTCGTGGGGATTAGCGATAGCTACGAACAGCAATATCAAGCCATTCGCCGGTGCTGGCGATTTGGTCAATCACGCCCGGTACACGTCCATGTCGTGACCGCCGAAACCGAGGGCGCCGTCGTCAAGAACATCGAACGCAAGGAACGACAGGCGGCCGCGATGATGGAAGAGATTGTGTCGCACATGAACCACGGCATTGGCGCTACGAACGCCGCCCGGAACGAGATGACCTACCGCGAGGACGTTGCCACCGGACAGGACTGGACGCTGTATCTCGGAGACAGCGTGCGGATGATCGAGCGCATAGATGATGACTCCGTGGGACTCACCGTCACGAGCCCTCCGTTCCCCGGCATGTACGCCTACACCAACTCCGCGCACGACATGGGCAACACGGACGGGCTCGAAGAGATGATCGAGCACTTCCGGTACCTACTCCCCGGCCTGCTGCGGGTGACGATGCCGGGACGGATGGTCTGCATTCACCTGGTCCAACTCACCGCCATGAAGGGGCGGGATGGATTCATCGGCCTCAAGGATTATCGCGGCCGTGTGATCGACCTCTTCGGTCAGGAAGGGTTCCACTACGCCGGGGAAGTGACGATCGAGAAGAACCCACAGATTCAAGCGGTCCGGAACAAGGAACGTGGTCTGCTGTTCAAGTCGCTGGCGACCGATTCCAGCGTGATGCGGATGGCATTGGCTGATTACCTGCTGTATTTCCGCAAGCCGGGCGACAACCCGATTCCGATCCGCGCGGGGCAGTCCGAAAAATACAACGCGGGCGCCGGGTGGATTTCCGAACAGGAATGGATCGAGTGGGCGTCGCCGGTCTGGTTCCGGCATCGCGCCGGACAGCCGGGCGGCATCCGCGAAACCAACGTGCTCAACGTGGCCCAGGCGCGAGACACGGACGATGAGCGGCATCTGTGCCCGCTCCAGTTGGACGTGATCGACCGGGCGATCAAGTTGTGGAGCGCACCCGGCGACCTGGTATTCGATCCGTTCAACGGCATCGGGTCAGTCGGATATGAGGCGGTCAAGCTGGACCGGCGATACGTGGGGTGCGAACTCAAGGAAAGCTACTGGAAGACAGCACAAGACACGCTTCGCCGGGCGTCGGCCGAGCGGGATCAGGGGACGCTCTTCGCCGGCCTGGAGGTGCCAGCATGACCACCAGCGACCCCCTGCTCCCTGCCACCACCGAACTCCGCCGCGACGGACCCGGCACCCAGGACGCCATCGAGGCCGTCCAGGAGTTGACGAGGCGGAACCTGACCATCACCGAGATTGTCCGCCTCTGCGGCCTCAAGCCCGGCACCCACTCTACCGTCGCCAAGATCCGGGACGGCACGATACGCGGCGTGCGGCCGCCCATGGCCC
>CAYTRP010000514.1:0-2714 GCA_964440195.1 uncultured Candidatus Sumerlaeota bacterium | reverse complement strand
TGGCCGTCGTAGCCCCAGCCGAGCCGCTCGTAAAAGAGCCATGTCTTCCCCTGGGGCGCGTTCCCCTGGCCGTATTCGCGCTCCAGCTCGAACGGGTCGCGCAGGGCCGTGGTCAGGTAGGCGATCGGGGTGGTCAGCCCTCCCGCGCGGTCGAGCGAATTGAGGGGGAATCCGGCGGGCATCTGCCATTCGGCTCCGCCGTTGTCGGCCTGGATGTAGGGATAGTTGCTGTTGTCGATTCGATAGTGCTCGAGCCCGGTGGCAAGCGTGCGCAGGTCGTTTTGGGCGCGCGAGACCTTGGCGCGCACCTGGGCCTCGAGGAAATTCGGGACGGCAATGGCCGCCAGAATCGCAATGATCGCCACGACGATCAACAGTTCAATGAGCGTGAATGCCCGTTTCATTGTCCCCTCCCAATGAGGATTGCACGACCGACCGGGATCAGGACCGAAGAGTCAGCCCCAATCAAGCGGAAATCACGCCTCGCTCATAGAAGGCCGAGGAAAATGAGCGTCATGCGGGTGAGGACGAAGTTGGCGAGAAGGATCAGCAGGAGCGTGACCACCACGGCGGTCGTCGTCGCGCGGCCCACGCCTTCCGCCCCGCCCGTCGTGTTGAAGCCAAAGAAGCAGCCGACGAGCGCAATGATGGTCCCGAAGAAGATGGTCTTGAAGAGGCCCGAATAGACGTCGCGCAGATAGGCGAAGCGCAGCATGATGTTGTAGTATTCCTGCGGGTGGATGTTGAGGGCGGACCATGCCACCACAACGCCCCCCACCACCCCGACCGCGAGGCAGATCGTGCAGATCAACGGGAGCGTGATCGTCGAGGCAATGACCCGGGGAGCGACCAGGTACCTGATCGGGTCGACGTTCAGGATCTCCATGGCATCCAGTTGTTCCGTCACCCGCATGGTCCCGATCTCCGCGGCCATCGAGGCCGCCACGCGCGCGCCGACCACGAAGCCGATAAACACCGGAATCATCTCGCGCGCCAGCGCGATGAAGGCGATGAAGGGGATGGTGTTCTTGGCCCCGAAGGGGATCAGTTGGACGCCGGTTTGGAGCACCATGATGGCGCCGACGAAGAAAGCGGTGATCAGGGCGAGGGGGAGCGAGCGCACCCCGATGGTCATGGCCTGGTCCATGACCAGGCGATAACTCCACGGCGGGGTCAGGGACCGCTGCAGGGCGCCGTGGCAAAAGTGGGAGAACCGCCCCGTGGCGCGGAGCAGTTGCCGGGTCAGTGCCCCGAGGGCTTCGACAAAGGTGTTGTTGAGGAGATGAAGCAACGCGGTGCCTCCGGCAAGTCGCGCCAGTCAGATCGGCAGGTGGGGGAGGATCAAGGCTGACGTTGGCAACGGCTCATTTCTCCCGAGAGGGATTCCAGGGCCCGGATCTTCGCGCCCCTCTTCCGCCGCCGCTTTTCGAGCTTTGCCTTCGCGTATTCCGGCGTTGTCTTCCACCGGCGATGGAACCAAAAGTACTGGTCGGGATGGCGGCGGACAAAACCTTCGAGGACGGCGACGTGGCGAGCGGTGAGTTCGAGCACCTGTTCCTCGCGCGTGCCCGGAGGCAAGCCCGCCGGGTCCAGCATTGGGCAGATGTGGACGCGATGACGGGTCGGGGAGAGGCGCACGATATAGGAGGGGAGGATGGGCATGTCGTGGCGGATGGACAGGAGGGCCGGCGTGGGAGTGGTGGAGGCCGGCTTGCCGAAGAAGGGGACAAAGATGCCCTCCACGCCGGCGTCCTGGTCGGCGAGCAGGTTCAGGCACCGGTCCGAATGAAGAGCGCGAATGATGAGTTTCATCGCCTGGGGGTGGTCCGCCCAGATGACCTCGATGCCGTGCCGCGCGCGCGCGCGAGCCACCCGCTTCTGGACAAGCGGATTGTGGAGGGTCTTCGCCCTCGTCGTCGTGGGATGCACCTCTCCAGCCCAGGCCCCCATGATTTCCCAATTTCCGAGATGACCGGTGATGGCCAGGAACCGGCGTCCCGACGCCCTGGCCTGCTCCAGGTTCTCCATCCCCTCCACGGTCACGTGGCCGCGCACCCACCGGGTGTCGCGGCGCTCAAGGTAGAAGCTCTCGATGGCGAGCATGCAAAGAGACTGGTAGGCCCGGCTCGCGAGGCGGCGCTGTTCGGCTGGAGTGAGGCGATCGCCGAAAGCCGTGGCGATGTTCTCGCGGACGACTTTTCCCCGGATGCCGCAGAAACCGGCAATGATCCCGACGAACGCGCCCGTTCGCACGGCGAATCCATAGGGCAGGCGCGTCACCAGCCAACCCAGCAGAAGGTGGGCGAGGGCCTCCAATCGATGCTGGATGGTCGGGTGATCGGTTCTCGCCACGGCGCTCCGCCTCAGGGCCTGCCCACACCGAGCCGATCGGGGCTCAGGTCAAGGCATCGAGGTGCTTTTGCGCGCGCTCAATGTGCTTCTGGTCGCCGCGAGTCTGGGAGATTTCCAGGACCCTCTCCCACTGCTTGACCGCCATGGCGTTCCACTGGGGCTTCTTCTCGTAGACGATCGCAAGGTTGTTGTGCGCGGGAAGGTAGTCGGGATCCAAGGCCAGCGCTTTCTTGTAGCACTCCACGGCGGGGTCGTAGTCGCGGTTGCGCATGTACTCGACGGCTTTGCGGCAAAAGTGCTCGACCTGCTCCTTGGCGGAACCCGTGGGGGACGCTTCCTGCTCGTGCCGGGGGGCATTGGTT
>CAYTRP010000513.1:1697-2717 GCA_964440195.1 uncultured Candidatus Sumerlaeota bacterium | reverse complement strand
CAAGTGACCTCCTTTGACTGTCACTCGGGTGACCTCTTTTGACTGTCACTTGTCCAGTGAAGGATGAAGTGCGGGTGTCTCGGTCGGAAAACGATCCTTTTGTTGAACCCTCGGGCTCGACCGCAATTCCCAAGGTCATGGGTCGAGGCGCGGCTGCTTCCGGGTCGCCAGCCTACTCCACCTTCGTTGAAATGGAAATGCCCAATTCGCCGATGCGGTTGTAGAGCGTCTTGATGGAGACGCCGAGCCGTTTGGCGGCTTCCATCTTGTTGCCGTCGCACAGGCGCAGTGCGCGGATGATGGCCTTGCGCTGCGCGTCGGCCGCGACTTCGTTCAGGTCGCGGATCGCGTCGCCGCCGCCCAGCTCGATGACCACGACGTCATCCTCCTCGGCCCTTGTTGGCCTTTCGGGCGGCTCGACTGGGGTGCGGTCCATGTCCGGCGGCGGAGTCAGGTCCTCGGCGTGGCTGTCATAGACGCCCACCGAGATGCCTGGTTCGGTGAGCACCGCCGGGTCCTGCAGGATGACGGCCTTTTCCACGGCGTTTTGCAGTTCGCGGATGTTGCCATGCCAACCGCGGTTGACGATGTGTTCCATCAGGTCCGGCGGGATTGGCACGGGGTCCAGCGCGTGTTTCTGGCTGAATCGCCGATTGAAGAACTGGACCATGCGGGGGATGTCGCCCCGGCGCTCGCGCAGCGGGGGCAGTTCGATGGGCAGTACCGCGAGGCGATAGAACAGGTCCTCGCGGAAGTCCCGGCGGCGCACCATTTCCTCGAGGTGCCGGTTCGTCGCGGCGATGATGCGCACGTCCACGCGGACTTCCTTTTCGCCTCCGACGCGCGTGAAGCGTTCTTCCTGCAGGACGCGCAGGAACTTGGCCTGGAGGCCCAGGGGCATTTCGCCGACCTCGTCGAGGAAAAGGGTCCCGCCGTCGGCGATTTCAAACTTGCCGCGCTGCAGGCTGTGCGCGCCGGTGAACGCGCCGCGCTCGTGGCCGAAGAGTTCCGACTCGAGGA
>CAYTRP010000513.1:0-1687 GCA_964440195.1 uncultured Candidatus Sumerlaeota bacterium | reverse complement strand
GTGCTTCCGGCAGCGCGGCGCAATTGACGGCGACGAAGGGCTTGTCGCGTCGCGACCCGTTGTAGTGGATGGCTTGCGCGACGAGTTCCTTGCCGGTGCCCGATTCGCCGGTGATGAGGACCGACGTCTTGAGGTCCGCCAGGCGGCGGATCATGTTGAAGATGGTTTGCAGGCGGGCGTCATCTCCGATGATGGCGAGTGGTGCGCGATCGGCGCCGACCAATTGGGGGTGGCTGAACTCGGCCTGGGCGAGAAGCTCGCGCCGCTCGAAGCAGCGCCGCACGGACTTGCGCAGGCGGTCGTTGTCGAAGGGCTTCACGAGGAAATCCGCGGCGCCTTCCTTCATGGCGCGCACCGCGGTGTCGATGGTGCCATAGGCCGTGATGACGATGACGGTGGTGTCGGACCCGGCGGCGGCCAGGCGCTTGAGGATCTCGAAGCCATCGATCCCGGGCATGGACAGGTCCAGAACGAGGAGCGGGACGTGAAGGCCGTCGCCGAGGAGTCGGTCGAGGGCAACCTGGCCGTTTTCGGCCTGCTCGACCGCGAACCCATCGTCGGTCAGGACGTCGACGATGAGATTGCGCATGTTGCGCTCATCGTCGCAGACAAGGATGCGGTCGGGGGAGGCGGGAGGGGACTGATTCATGGGGGCATCCGGGGCGCGGTCACCGCTTGTGGGCCAGAGAGTGGCGGGAGGCAAGGGAAGCGGCAAGGCTTGACTCTTTTTGTCACGATTCATGCAATCCATGAGTCACAGAGGGTCGATTCGGAAAAATGTAGCATTCCGACCCTCCTTTTTGCCCGAGGCTGCCTCCCATGAGCCACAAGATCCTGATCGTCGATGATGAGAAGAACACCCGCGAGGGCCTGCGCTGGGCGCTGGAAAGCCAGGCCGAGGAGGTCTTCCTCGCCCCGGACGGCGAGCAGGCGCTGCTGCTGTTGGGGGACCAACCGGTCGACCTCGTTTTGTCCGACCTGAAAATGCCGCGCATGGATGGCATGGAACTCCTCCAGCACCTGCGGGAGGAGTATCCGGAGACCGAGTTCGTCATGCTGACCGGGCACGGCACCGTGGAAACGGCTGTCGAGGCCATGAAGCTCGGCGCGTTCGATTACCTGATGAAGCCGGTGAACCTCGAGGAACTCGGGATGCTGATCCGCCGGGTGTTCGAGCAGCGCGACCTCAAGCGCGAGAACGAGCACCTGCGCCGCGAGGTCAACGAGCGCTATGGCTTCGACAACATCGTGGGCAATTCGCCGCCGATGGAGCGCGTCTTCCAGATGGTGCGCCAGGTGGCCCCGACGCGCGCGAGCGTCCTGATCCAGGGAGAGACGGGCACGGGCAAGGAGCTGATCGCGCGCGCGATCCACTACAACAGCCCGAGGCGGACCAAACCCTTCGTCGCGGTGAACTGCGGCGCGTTGAGCCAGTCGCTTCTCGAAAGCGAGTTGTTCGGGCATGAGAAGGGTTCCTTCACCGGCGCCGTGCGCCAGCGCGCGGGCCGTTTCGAGGCGGCGGACAAGGGGACGATCTTCCTCGACGAGATTGGCGAGATCAGTCCCGAGTTCCAGGTGAAGTTGCTGCGCGTGCTGCAAGAGCAGGAATTCGAGCGCGTGGGCGGCGGCAAGCCCATCAAGGTGGACGTGCGCGTCATCGCCGCGACGAACCGCGACCTGAAGAAGG
>CAYTRP010000512.1:0-2717 GCA_964440195.1 uncultured Candidatus Sumerlaeota bacterium | reverse complement strand
GCCGAGAAGGAAGGGGACAAGGACGGCGCGATTCGACAGTTGCATCATGTCCTGGATTGGGAGCCGGACAACCGCGAGGCGCGCGCCATGTTGCAGCGGATCGATCCGGATGTCGAAGGTGGCCCCGCCCAACGCACGGAAGCCGAATTGGCCGCCTCGCGCGAAATCGCCATCAACGAGGGACGATTCGAGGACGCATTGACATTGGAGGAAAAGCGCCTGCAACTGCGTGTCGATGCCAACGACATCGGAGTGGATAGGTTCTCTTTCTCGGGCCTGGCGAAGGAGTGGGCGGAGAAGCACAAGCCATCAAGTGACCGGATAGACGAAGCCATCATGGCGGTGGAGAGTCGCCGGAAGCTTCTCTCCAGAGGCGACCCGCGAGATTGGCGTTTCTGGCTGGTCATGGCGGAGCTGGCGGTGGAAAAAGGCGACCACGCTGGCGCGACCACGGGGTTCCTCAACGCGATGAATAGGTACCCAGAACGCACCTACGTTGATCCGGCCAAGTATAGCTTCTACCAACATCTCGTTGATGGCGCCGCCGTTCATTGGTGGAGCAGGAGCGGCAGGGACAACGCCATTCAAAACGTGATCAGCCTCCTCGAGAGTGAAAGACGGCTTCAAACCCTCAATGTGGATTGGTGGCTTGATCGCATTGCCCAGGATGGAGGCGACGTCGATTATCAGCGACGCTTTCTCGAACGCGTGATCCAAGCCTATGACAAGCGCGCCGAGCAGTTCCCCGACCAAACCGGCATCATCGCCGCCGAGAAGCAGATTCTTCAGCGAAGGATCGAACAGTTGCGCCAATGACCAAGCCTCGCCCCGTTCGCGGAATGCCGACGCCGGCTCGGGAGATCCTTCCCGTGCTGGCGTTGGTGGCGTTGTCGGTGCTCGTGCCGGCGGTGCTGGCGCTGTGGTTCATGCAGCGGGCGTTGGCGAACGAGCGGCTTGTGGCCGAGCGCCGGATCGCCGAGATGGCGGATACGCAACTCGGCGCCGTCGCGGATTATCTGCATGAGGCACTGCGCGAGCGGGCGCTTGTTATCGGAGACGAAACGGACGACGCGCCCATGCGTTTCCGCCGCGCGGTGCTGGAGGGAAACGCGGAGGGGGCGGTTTTCTTCAATGGCGACGGCGGCGTTGCCTATCCGTCCGATGCGTTGCGCGGCCCGATGGTGGCTCGTCCGTCCGCGCTTGACGCCTCCGCGCATTCGGAACTCCTCCGCGAGATCGCGGGCGATTCCGAACAACCGCCGGTCGCGCGGGCGGAGGCGTTGCAACAACTGCTGCGACTCGGCGAGACGGACATCGGCGATCTGATCGATGACCAAGTGCTCCGCGCCGTTGACGAAGACGGGCGCGCGCCGGGGGCGATGGCGTTGATGGGCCTGTTGCAACGCACGCCCATCCGCGAAGGAATCACCTGGAGCCGGTTCGCGGATGTGGCGTCGGATTATTCGCTGCCGATCCGCGCCGGGCATCGGCGGTTTCTTCTCCAGACCGCGCGCGACGCGGGCGCGCTCAACACGGGCATGCTCAACGACGTGGGAACGCGCCTGCTGGCGGCGGAGGAGTTTTCGGCGTCGCTGACCGCCTTCGCCTCCGCGCGGCGCGAACCGTCCGCCATTCATCCCACGCCCAATGGCGATGCGTGGATTCTGATGTCGCCCGATGCGTCCTCGGCGATTCTGATGAAGGAAGAAACCATGTTGCGGTTGGTCGCGCGGGAGGCGGCGCGGGTGCCGGGACTTCTTGGCGCGGTGGAATTGCGAACGGCGGAACATGAGGGCGAATCGCTCGCGGCGATGCCGGCGGGCGCGTCCTTTCCGGCGGGGAGCCGGCTCCGCATAATCGCCAACGAAGAAACGCCGTCCTCCGTGGGCGACATGGCGTTGCCGCTGACGATCGGGCTCGGGTTGCTGGCGTTCACCGTCGTGGCGACCGCCGGAGCGTTGCGCATGACGTACAGCCGCCTGAATCTCGCGCGTCTGCGCAGTGACCTCGCCACGACCGTGTCCCACGAACTGAAGACGCCCGTTGCCTCGACGCGCGTGTTGGTGGATACGTTGCTGGAGAGCGACCTGGCCGATTCCGCGCAAACGCGCGAGTACCTGGAATTGATCGCGAGGGAGAATTTCCGGCTGTCGCGCCTGATCGAAAACTTCCTGCTCTTCTCGCGCATCGAGCGCGGGCGGCTGGCGTTGCGGCGGGAATTGTCCGATCCGGCGGAGTTGGCGCGGCGGGCGGTGAATGTCCTGCAAGAACGCGCGATTGCCGGAGCGCGCGAGGTGGCGTGCAATCCGGGAAGCGACCTTCCCCCCGTCGATGTGGACCGCGAGGCGTTCGCGTCGATTCTTCAAAACCTGCTGGAGAACGCGGTGAAGCACACGAACGACGGCAAGGGGCGAATCGCCCTGGACGTTCGCGCCGAAAACAATCAGGTGCGGTTCACGGTCGCCGACAACGGCGAAGGGATTCCGCCCGATCAGCTCGCGCGCATCTTCGAGGCGTTTCACCGCGTGGATTCGCGTCTGTCGCGCAGCACCGAGGGCGCGGGTCTTGGCCTGAGCATCGTCCATTCGCTTGTCGAGGCCCACGGAGGGCGCGTGGCCGTCGAAAGCAATCCGGGCCGGGGGAGTACGTTCGCCATCATCCTGCCCATCGCGGAGCAACCCATCGCCGGGAGGGCCGGATGACGCGCGTCCTGATCG
>CAYTRP010000511.1:2404-2752 GCA_964440195.1 uncultured Candidatus Sumerlaeota bacterium | reverse complement strand
CGTGGACATCCACAAGCAGGCGCATCAACTCCGCGACGGCAATCGCCGGGTGGGTGTCGTTGAGCTGGACCGCCCACTTCTCGTGGAAGGTGGCGAGGGAGCGCCCGAGCAGGAGGTGCACCCGTATCATGTCTTGCAGGGAACACGTCACGAAGAAGTATTGCTGTTGGAGGCGCAGATTTTTTCCCTGAATCTGCTCGTCATTCGGATAGAGGACCTTGGTGATGTTCTCCGACTCCATCTTGTCCTCAACCGCCCTGTAGTAATTCCCGTGGTTGAAGGCGGCGAAATCGAAGGACTCGATCGCCTCGGCCTTCCAGAGGCGCAGGGGATTGCAGGTGCTTACCC
>CAYTRP010000511.1:0-2394 GCA_964440195.1 uncultured Candidatus Sumerlaeota bacterium | reverse complement strand
CGTATCCGAGGATGGGAGTGTCATAGGCCACGCCCTTCACCTCGGTCTCGGGGATCCACCGGACCCGATAGCGCCCCTGCTCGTCCGTGGCGCCCTCTGTGTGCCCACCGAACATCACCTCATAGGCGATTTCCGGCCTGGCAATCTCCCACGGATTGCCGAACCGGAGCCACTTGTCGGTGACTTCAACCTGCCAGCCGTCGTGAATCGCCTGGTCGAAGATGCCAAATTCATATCGGATTCCATACCCAATGGCGGGCACTTCCACGGAAGCAAGCGAGTCGAGATAGCACGAGGCCAGTCTCCCCAGCCCGCCATTGCCCAGTCCCGGTTCCTCCTCGACCTCCACCACCTTGTCGAGATCAAGGCCCAGTCCCGCCATTGCCTCCCGGGTCTGTTCGACGATGCCAAGGTTGAGCAGGTTGTTGGCCAGGTGCGGGCCGGGCAGGAACTCCGCGGACAGGTAGGCGACGACGCGCGCGCCCTTCTCCGCATAGTGTTCCAACGTTTCGACGCTTTGCTTGAACAAGCGATCGCGCACGGTCAGGGACAATGCCATGTAGAGGTCGTGGGGCGTCGCCACCCTGGGAAGGCGGCCCAATCCGCAAAGCAGGTTGTCGAGGAACGATTGCTTGATGTCGGCCGTGCTTGATCCGGCGCGAACTCCCGGGGCGGCGGAATCGGTGGAGACCATCGGGGAGGACGCCTTCCTGTCGGTTGCCATGAGCGGGTTCCTTTCAAGGATGAATGGGGTTCTTGGGGTGGGGCGGCATTTCAATCCAAGGGGCGATGCTCAAAAAAACCGCCTTGGCTGGCTGGTGGCGGACAGGACGGCGCTCCAGATGAACCCGTCCGGATCCACTTGCTTCTTCCTGCTTGTGAGAAGCTCGATGGGCACGTGGATGAACTTGTCGTGAAGGTATCCAATGACAAGGCCGGTCTTGCCGGCCATGGCGGCATGCGCGGCATTGCGCGCGAAAAAATCGCACAGGATCGAGTCCTCCGAATTGGCGGGGCTGCTTCGAATGATGTAGCTGGGATCGATGTAGCGCATGATCACGGGGATGTTCTCGGCCTTGAAGTACGCCTCGATTCGTTCTCTTAGGAATGGTCCGATGTCGCGCAGCTTGACATTGCCCGAGGCATCGCGCTCGCCTTCCTCGGCCACCAACAGATCCTGCCCCGCTCCCTCGGCGAGAGCAACAACCGCATGTGACTTCTTCAAGACGCGGCGCTTGAGAGACGGCAGAAGCCCCTCCGGCCCATCGAGCGAAAAGGGAACCTCGGGGATCAGGCAATAGTTCACGTCTTGGCTCGCGACGGTGGCGCCCGCGGCTATGAAGCCCGCGTGACGCCCCATCAGTTTCACCACCGCGATGCCGTTTTCCACGCTGCGTGCTTCCGTGTGGGCGCGATGCAGGACAGCGGCCCCCTCCTGCACGGCGGTCAGATAGCCAAAACTGCGCGTCACAAATGCCACGTCATTGTCCACCGTCTTGGGAATGCCGACCACCGACAATGGGTGGCCGCGCCGTTGGGCTTCGCGGTAAAGCTCGTAGCCGCCTCGCTGTGTGCCATCCCCCCCGACCGTGAACAGCATGTTGATTTGCCGATCAATCAGGAATTGCACTGCAATCCCCATGTCCACCGGGCCCCGGGAGGTGCCCAGCGCCGTGCCTCCATCCTTGTGAATGTCCTCGACAAACTCTTCCGTCAGCTCGATGGGAGGCTTGCCTCGACCGGGATCGAGGCCGCGATAGCCGTCGCGAATCCCGAGAACCGACCGGATGCCGTATCCGCGGACAAGCTCGCGGGTGAGCGAGCGGATGACATTGTTCAGTCCGGGACATAGGCCGCCGCACGTCACGATGGCGGCGCGGGCGGCACTCGGATCGAAGTAGAGCCTCTTTCGCGGACCGGCGCTCTCAAACCAGATCAGGTCGTCGGGCGGCGTTCCGTTTGTCCACTGGATCGTGGACGGGACGGCAAGTTCGTCACCGACGGCAAACATCGCCGGCGAGGAATATCGCGGTTCCCCCAGTTGCTGGATCGTGGCGTTATTCATTGGAAGAGGACGATCGCAAGGATTTGGGCCGACAGGATGCGAAGCAATGTCGTGAGCGGATAGACCGTCGTGTAGGCAATGGTGGGCGCGTCGGATCCGGAGACGTTCGTCGCGAAGGACAGCGTCGGGGGGCTCGTCATGCTGCCGGCGATCATGCCGCTCAGGTCGACGAAGTTTGTCCGCCAGACCAGTCGCGCGAACATTCCGACCAGAAGGAGCGGCAGCATCGTCACCACCAAGCCCGCCGCAAGGAACTTCATGCCGGTGACGCTGAGCACGGTGGAGAAAAAATCGCTTCCCGCCCCAAGCCCGATGGCGGCGAAGAAAAG
>CAYTRP010000510.1:0-2758 GCA_964440195.1 uncultured Candidatus Sumerlaeota bacterium | reverse complement strand
CCGAAGCGCACACGACCAAGCAGGTACATCCCGACAGCCCCAAAGAGGGAATGGGCGAGACAAAGGTAAGTGGTGACATGCTCGACCGGGAATCCGAGTCGAAACAAGGCCCGGGGAGGATAAAGCAGTGCGGACTGGATATCGGCAAAGAAAGGGCGACCCGAAAAGGAATACGGTACCCATCCCGCCAACCAGGGCCCGGAAACCCAAAAAGCCGTCAGGGGGTGGGCCTGATTGACGATGTCCCCTCCGCAAAGCACTTCGCTCCCCCACACCAGACCCCCGTGCAGCAGGACGGTCATCGCCACGAGGATCACCCCGAGACTCACCCACTCGTGCGGTCGGACGGATTCGGTCGTCATGCGCTTGTTCTTGGCAGGCCCCGCCCGCGCCTCAAGGAGTTGTTGCACCCTCGGCCATCCAATCATTCCCTCCTTGTGCGCGTTCGATTTCCCTCAAGAGCCCCCCATGGCAAGTTTGCACCTCGCTCTCGTCCATCACCCCACCGTCGACAAGCAGGGGGACTGCGTCGCCACCTCGGTGACCAATCTGGATGTGCACGATCTCTCGCGCGCGGGTCGGACATATGGCATCGAGGGATTCTGGGTCGTCCACCCCTACCCCGCCATGAAGCGCTACGTGGAGCATGTTCTCTCCCACTGGCAGGAGGGCTGGGGCGCCGCCTACAACCCCACGCGGCGCGAAGCCCTCCACGTCACCCGCCCGGTGACGGATCTGGGCGCCCTTGCCACGGAACTCGAATCCCTCTATCCCAGCCGCGAAGTCGTTTGGGTGGCCACGAGCGCGCGGGTCTGCGGGCGCCAACTGAAGTACGAGACGTTGCGGGGCTGGCTTCACGACAACGCCGATCCGCGATTGTTCTGCATGCTGCTGGGAACGGGATGGGGCCTGCATGACGACGTGATTGCCGACATGGACTTTGTTCTCGAACCCCTCAAGGGGCCAAGCCCGTGGAACCACCTCTCCGTGCGTGCGGCGGGGGGAATCATTCTCGACCGGCTGATGGGCGTCGGATAGACAACCCGCACTTGCCATCGCGCCACCGTTGAACCATGCTTTTGACAGCAATGGGAAAGAGGCTTCCAATGCCCGGCGATTACGAACCAGACCCCAATTCCGATGCCGTCGCTCCGGTCCAGCGCGTTGAGATTCAGGCGGGGGGCGCGGTGGATTGGGCCACGGCACTCAGGGAACTCGAAGCGGCGCAACCCGGTGCGCCTGCAAAAAAGCCCGATCCCGAGCCCGGGGAGGCAGCCGCGCGCCCAGCCTTTGTCCCACGACCGCCACGCAAGGCGCCCATCATCGCCGAAGGCACCGCCGCTCCTGAATACCTGTCGGAAGTGCTGACCTCGGTCAATTCCGCGATGAATCAACTCAAGAGATTTGAAACCGCCCACAAGGCCGTCATCGCCCCGAACATTTATCGCGTCTGGGAAGACAGCCTTCGGGAAACCGCCACCGTCATGACGCGCGAGTTCCGTCGCCTCAGGGAGATTCAGGAGACTTCCTCCCACCCACCGGGACTCCCGGAACCAATGGAAGAGCAACGATGAGCGACCCGGAATCCAAGCCTTACCACCACGAGATCTCCATCGAGGAGACCGAGGGCCCCATCGATTGGGCCGCGGCGCTCAAGGAACTCGAAAAGAGCACCCCGGCGCCACGGGATGTTGACCGCGCGCCTATTGCAACCGTCAGGTCCCCGGCGAAGGTTCCACCCGATACAGGCGAATCGGACCCGGCTCCCGAGTCGAGGGCAAGGTACCGCGAGCTTGCCTCCAAGCGGGCCGTCAAGATCAGCACGGAGGACCTGAAGACGCTCGACGAATTGGCGGACATCCTGGCCTCCGTCAACATTGCCAATTCGTTGCTGGACGGCTTCATCCGCCAACACCCCGAGGCGGTGTCTCCTCGCATCATCGAGAGTTGGCGCCACAACCTGAAGGAAACCTCGCAGATCATGATGCGCGAATTCCATCAGTTGCGCAATGGCAAGGAAAACAAGGTCTACGACCCCCGCAACGTCTGCAAGGTCTGTCACACGGTGTATCTCGCTCCCCTCCCCGATGGCGTCTGCGACGAATGCCGCGCCAATACCGGCAGCCGCGCGGAAGGGGCATACTGATCCCGTCATGGGACGCCTGCCCGAAAACCGTGCGGAAATTCTCCGGCGCATGGCGTCCGCCTGCCGGCGCGCGGGCCGCGACGCGTCTTCGGTCCGGTTGATCGCCGTCTCCAAGTTTCGCCCCCTCGAACAAATCCGCGAACTCCACGAATGCGGCCAGCGCCTCTTCGCCGAGAGCCGCGTTCAGGAAGGCCGCGACAAGATCCCCCGGATGCCACCGGATTGCGAGTGGCACCTCATCGGCCAACTCCAAACCAACAAGGCCAAGTACCTCCCCGGCCTCTTTTCGTGGGTGCATTCGGTTGATCGTGCCGAGGTGGTGGAGGCGCTTGGGAAGGCCTTTGCCAAGGCGGGCAGGCGTCTCAACGTCCTGATCGAAGTCAATGTCGCGGGAGAAGAACAAAAGGGAGGCGTCGCCCCCGCCCGCCTGGGCGATTTGGCGGCTCTGGTCAGGGCCAGCCCACAGCTCGACCTCAGGGGGCTGATGACCATGGCGCCCTACGGCACCGATCCGGAAGCCGCCAGACCCGTCTTCAGGGGCTTGCGGCTGCTGGCGCGCGAAGTCGAGGGCGAGACGGGGATTGCCCTCCCCGAATTGTCCATGGGCATGAC
>CAYTRP010000509.1:0-2789 GCA_964440195.1 uncultured Candidatus Sumerlaeota bacterium | reverse complement strand
TAAATGGTCGGGGCGACAGGATTTGAACCTGCGACCTCTCGCACCCCAAGCGAACGCGCTACCAGGCTGCGCCACGCCCCGACCGGGTGGGGACGCGGAGATTGGGATGGCGGCGGGGGCAGGTCAACGGCAAAAGGAGACACATTCGGGCGCGTCGATTCCCGCGCCAAAAGGGGATGATCGCCGTGTCCGACCCACCCACCGTCGCCATCACCGGAGCCTCGGGCTTCGTGGGCTCCGCGTTGTGCGCGGCCTTCGCGGCGCGCGGTTGGCATGTGCGCGCGGGTGTCCGCCGCCCGCCGGATTACAAGGGCTCCGGCAGTCCGTTTGTCTGCAATCTTCCCGCTGACCTCGATGAGACAGCCTTTCAGGGCTGCGAAGTCGTCATCCACGCCGCATGGGAGACCCGCTTTCGCGACGCCCGCCATGCCCGCGGGACCAACATCGAGGGGAGCCGCCGGGTGCTCCGGGCCGCGCGCGCCTGCGGCGCACGGGTCGTCTTCCTCTCCTCCTGCTCTGCTCACCCGGCGGCTCGCTCGCACTACGGGCGAGGGAAGATCGAAGTGGAGCGCCTCCTCGATTCCGTCCGCGACCTTGCCCTGCGCCCCGGCCTCGTCGTCGGACCGGGCGGCCTCTTCGCGCGCATGGTCGAGGGGGTGCGCCGTTCGCCGGTCATTCCCCTCTTCGACGGCGGCAAGCAGATCGTTCAGACCGTCGGGATCGAGGAACTCGTCGAAGCCACCGCGCGCGCCATCGACGCCGAGTGGCGCGGCCGCCTCGTGGTGGCCCATCCAGGCGGCATTCGCTTCGGCGAAATGATGGACGTCATCGCCCGGCAACTCGACAAGCCGCGCCTTTTCCTGCCCGTCACCGCCACGCCCTTCCTTTGGGCGGCGCGGGTGGGCGAACGCCTGCGCCTCCCGCTCCCCTTCTCCTCCGAGAACATCCTCGGGTTACGCGGCATGATCGCGCAGCACGCCGCAGAGTCCGACCTCGCGCGCCTCGGCATGACGCTCGAGCGCCCCGAGCCACTCATTCGCAGGACTGTGAAGCAACTCGCTCAAGGCTGACCGTGTCGTCCCTTCTCAGCCTCCGACGCCGCCCTTCAGCCCCTGTGCCCGCAGCAGCAGCGTGATCTGGCCGAGGTGATAGTTGGAATGCAGTTGGCCAAAGCTCAGGAACGCGTCGATGTTTGGCGCGAATGCCTTCAGGCTGAAGTCGTCCGGCATGGGCTGCACCAATGCCTCCTCGCTCATGGTGGCAATTTGCCCGGCCAATTGCTTGTGGCCGTTGATCGCGGCCGCGCGCAATTCGGCATACGCCGGATACTTCGCCGCGTCGGCCTGTGGCTTGGACCCCATGCCGAAGAGAGCGGCCCATTCCTTTGGCGCGCTGGGTACCAACCCGATGCGGCCGCCGATGTAATACTCGGCCGATATGGTGACATGTCCCAACAACCACAGGACATGCGAACCACCCGGCGTCAGCGCATGCACGCTCTGCTCCGGCGCCAGCTCCTCCGGCGTGATCATGCCGATAAGCATGACGCATTGGTTGTAGGCGGCGATGTGGGTTGTGGCGATGGGACCGGACATGGGGTGTCCTCATGATAGACCGAGTGGAAATGGCAAGGCGCGACAGGCTTCCGCCGGAGGCGGCGGGTTGTCAATGTCGCCTTCCAAAAATCCCGGTTGATTTTCGCCAAACATTGCCCACAAACGAGAGGAGCCTCGGCAGGAGGAGCCGCCGATGGAACCCACCCCTAACCATCATGTCCGAGGCCGGGCGAGCTTTGCCCCGCTGTTCGGCCTTCTGATCGCCGCGCTTCTCACCCTTCACCTTGCGAATCCCGCGACAGGGTTTGCCAACGATCCACCGAACGAGTACATCGTGAGGATCCCCATAGCCGATGAAGTTGAGGGATTCCCAATACTTTGCATCTATGTGACACCGGGAAGGGCTCAACTGGAACGAGACTTTAAGGAGACCGGAATTGCGAGTCCAAGAATCATCATTGCCGTTTGGGAAGACGGCACGATGATCTGGTCGGAGAATAAGGTTGGGGGAGGGCCCCCGTATTTGACGGCTACCGTTGATTCTCGGCAACTGGAAGATTTCCTGACCAGCATCGGTGAGATCGCCGATAGCCTTCCGTCAGGAATCCGAACCGACTACCGCGGGCCGGATTCCGCGGCGACCACGATCGTTGCAAACGGCGGCGAATGCCAAGTGTACTGGCACTCATGGCACGAGGTCTGGGAGGCAACCGGCAGGAGTGTCAGTGTGAACGGGTACATCCGTCCGTTGCCACCCGGGCAGAGCGCGGAGGAGGTACGAACATCGGAGTCCTCCCCGGAGTACTTGCAGTTTGTGAATGTCTGGGAAGAGGTAAAGACTGCGGCATTGAGCCTGATTCCAAGGCCGCCGCCAGAGCCGGATGAGATTGCCGTAACATTCCGCAAACGACAGACGACCATGGTGCTCGATCCTTGAGTTGGCCAGTCAACATTGGGAGTGCCACATGAAAGTCCAAATCCAGTCACTGATCGTCGCCGCGGTCATCCTCTGCCTGCCCGCGATGGGGTTTTGCGAGGACGAGGATGTCTGGGGCCCCGAAGCCAGCGCGTTTCGGCCTCCCTCTCCCTCAACTCCGAGGGGCGCCTGGCCTCCTCGGATGTCAGGCCAGTGGGCAACGAGCTGGGACTTCATCTGGACGTCGACCCGTTCGCCTATTGGGGCTTCACCGCCGGGGCCGCCCGCGACCGCGCCCGGGGTCAGATGACCCCGGG
>CAYTRP010000508.1:0-2797 GCA_964440195.1 uncultured Candidatus Sumerlaeota bacterium | reverse complement strand
TTGCGATGCGGTTCGATCTGACGGTGCCGTTCGCACGGTTGCTGGCACAGTATCCGGACCAACTCCCGGTTCCCTTTCGGCGCTATCACATTGGACCGGTGTTCCGGGCGGACAAGCCGGGGCCGGGGCGATATCGACAATTCACCCAGTGCGACATCGACGCGGCGGGGGGAGCTTCGGTGGCGGTGGACGCGGAGATCGTGGCCGTCATGTGCGAGGCATTGCGGGCGTTGGGACTGTACGATGAAGCCACTTCAACGCCGGAGTATCGTGTCCATGTGAACAGCCGCCGCCTTATGGACGCCGCATTGACTGGCTTTGGCATCGGCGATCCCGCCGTTCAGAAACATGTCCTTCGCGTCATCGACAAGCTCCAGAAGGTGGGGCTCGACAACATCCGCCGCGAACTTGGGCCCGGCCGCATCGACGATTCCGGCGACCCGATCAAGGGCGTCGGTCTCGATGCGACCTCCATTGAAAAGATCGTGGCCTTCATCGGCGTCACGGGAAGCAGCCGCCAGGACGTCATCGCGAATCTGGAGCAACAACTCTCCCCCACCGACGCCACGAAGGAAGCCCTGTCGGAACTGCGCGACCTTGCCGCGTGTCTCGACGCGCTGGGAGTCGGCGAGGCGGAGGTTGTATTTGATCCGAGCCTCGCGCGCGGGCTGGAATACTACACGGGCCCGGTGTACGAGACGGTGCTGCCCAACGCCCCGGAGTTTGGCTCCATCATGGGCGGCGGGCGTTATGATGGCCTTGTAAGCCGCTTCCTCGACCGCCCGATTCCCTCGACGGGGGCCTCGATCGGGATCGACCGGCTGATGGCCGCGTTGACGCATTTGGGCAAGGTGCAGGCCCCCAAGACAATGGTCGAGGTGATGATCCTCCAGATGCGCGGCGTGGACACGGTGGAGTTGTTGGCCATCGCGCGCGAGCTACGCAGCATGGGAATACCGACAGAGGTGTTCCTGGGCAGCCGCAAAGCAAAGATCAACCAGCAGTTGTCGCTCGCCAACGAGCGCGGAATCCCGGTGGCGGTGATCGTTGGGCCGGATGAATTGGCGAATGGAACGGTGGCGGTGAAGGACCTCGTCGCGGGGCAGCAACAGCGCGAGGGGATCGAGCAGCGGGAGGAATACCTCGCCGCCGGAAAAGCCGGACAGGAGACGATCCCGCGCGACGAGCTTGCGGGGCATATCAAAGGACTCTTGAAGAAAAAATGAAGCACGGAGTTCGCAGAGAGCACAGAGAAAACAACTCTTCGATTTTCTCTGTGTCCCCTGCGAACTCCGTGCTTCAGATCATTTCTCACCCTTTTTTCTGCGTCTTCGCCCAAGCGTCCTTCAGACCCACGGTGCGGTTGAAGACGGGCGCACCCGGCCTTGAGTCGCGGGTGTCGACGCAGAAGTAACCCGTGCGTTCGAATTGCACGCTTGCACCGGCATCCAGAGGAGCGAGGGATCGCTCCGCCTTGCATCCGGTGAGCACTTCGAGGGACGCGGGATTGATGTTGTCGAGCCAGGACTGGCCCTCGGGAACGTCGTCGGGGTCCTCCTTGCGGAAGAGGTTGTCGTACAGGCGGACCTCGGCGTCGACCGCGTGGGGGACGCTGACCCAGTGGATGGTCGCCTTGACCTTGCGTCCATCGGGAGGTGTCTCTCCCCCACGGGTGGCCGGATCGATGGTGGCGCGCAGGGCGGTGACTTCGCCCGTGGCGGGATCCTTGTCGAAGCCGGTGCAGCGAAGGAAATAGGCCCAGCGGAGGCGAACCTCGCGGCCGGGGCCGAGGCGGAAGAACTTGGAGGGCGGGTCCTCCATGAAGTCGTCGCGCTCGATGAAAATCTCGCGGGAGAACGGCAGCTTGCGGGTTCCGGCGGAAGGATCGTCGGGGTGATTCGCGGCATCGAGTTCCTCGAAGTGGCCGTCCGGGAGATTCTCGATGATGACGCGCAGGGGACGGAGCACGCACATGGCGCGCGGGGCCGAGCGGTTGAGTTCCTCGCGCACGAAGTATTCGAGGAACTGAAGGTCCACCGTACTGGCGCGCTTGGCGACGCCGATGCGCTCGCAGAAGTTGCGAATCGCGGCGGCGGGGTAGCCTCGGCGACGCATGCCGCAAATGGTCGGCATGCGAGGGTCGTCCCAGCTTGCCACGCGGTTCTCGCGGACGAGCTGGAGGAGCTTGCGCTTGCTCATGACCGTGTAGGTCAGGTTGAGGCGCGCGAACTCGATCTGCTGGGGGTGGTGGATACGGAGGGCGTCGCAGAACCAGTCGTAAAGCGGACGGTGGTCCTCGAATTCCAGCGTGCAGATGGAATGGGTGATGCCCTCCAGGGAATCGCACTGGCCATGGGCAAAGTCGTACATGGGATAGACACACCAGACGTCGCCGGTGCGATGGTGGTGGGCATGGAGGATGCGGTACATGACCGGGTCGCGGAGGTTGAGGTTGGGGGAGGTCATGTCGATGCGGGCGCGAAGAGTGCGCGAACCATCGGGGAACTCGCCTGCGCGCATGCGTGCGAAGAGGTCGAGGTTCTCCCCGATGCCACGATTGCGGAAGGGGCTTTCCGTGCCGGGTTCCCTGAGAGTGCCGCGAGTGGCGCGCACCTCCTCGGGAGTCTGGTCGCAGACGTAGGCGAGTCCTTCGCGGATGAGCTGGACGGCGAACTCGTAGAGCCGTTCGAAGGTGTCGGACGCGTAGTATTCGTGGACTCCCCAATCCCAACCGAGCCAGCGGACGTCCTCCTGGATGGAATCGACGTACTCGGCCTCTTCCTTGGTGGGGTTGGTG
>CAYTRP010000507.1:1633-2801 GCA_964440195.1 uncultured Candidatus Sumerlaeota bacterium | reverse complement strand
CCCCTGATCCCCCGCGCGAGCCTCCCCCGCTGCCACCCGTTGGCCGCTGGGCCTGACGGAACTGCTCGAACTCCGCGAGGGTGAAAGGACCATCGACCGGTGGGCGGAAGCTTGGGGGGAGAGGCAGGTCCGGCAGCATGGGGGGAACGGGCACGTGTGCCTCGCGGAATTCCCAATTCAGTGGATCCGGCTCGGCGGGATTCGTGCGGAACCTGTTCAGGAACTGGGGTGCCCAGTCGCGCAGCCGCTCGTCGCGCATTTCCTCAAGTTCGACCATGTTGGGCAGGTTGGAGAGAGGATCGTTGCTGGCGACGCGAATCTCGAAATGAAACTGGTCGGGGTCCATGGTTTCGGACACTTCGAGAGCGCGCACCATGCGTGTCTTGACCAAACCTGCTTCGGGAGCGATCTGGTCGTTGCGAACACTCACGTTGGTCCAAATGTCATCGCCGGCCAGAAAGTCACCCTTGGTGCGTCCGTCGTTGAAGTAATTCTGCTGGGCGCGATCGGCCAGGACCGTCACCTCGACGGCATCTTGCAGCAACTGGCCCGTGATCGGGCAAATGATGCGCTCGCCAAAGAATGCCCTGACGGTCGGGGGCGGGCGAAAAGCTTGTGGCTGCCCTTGACCGGCAAATCCGCCGGGGCCGAAAAAACCCCCACCTTCGACGCCCGGGCCAAAACCGCCCATCTCGCCAAAGCCCTGATTAAATCCGCCCTGTTGTCCTCCGAAGGGATCGCCAAAGGCATTGGGCTCCCCAAAGGCATTGGGTTCCCCGAATCCTCCCTGCTGAGCGGCAAAGGGGTCTGCCGACTGGCCGCCGGCGACCGCCCTGGCGCGATCAATGCCGAAGGTGCCCGGCGTGGCACCCCCCATTTGATTCATTTCGTTCATGATGGCGGGATCCGCATAGCCCGTGGCGAAGCCACCCTGTGCGAAGAGTTCTCCGACGGCGAAGAGGCTCAAGCCCCCGGCGCACAGGAGTGTCGGGACCAAGTGGGTCGTCCGATGCGATTTCATAACCGAAACCCCCGGTTTGTGATCGCCCGAGCATTCTTGCCGGGCCTTGATTCAAGGGAACTTGAGAACCCCCTGTCAATCCTTTTGCCTGCCTGCCAGCCGGCCCGGTATTGGCGCTCGATCACGGGGTGTCGGCACCCCGTGATC
>CAYTRP010000507.1:0-1623 GCA_964440195.1 uncultured Candidatus Sumerlaeota bacterium | reverse complement strand
CCCAGGGTAAATGTCCTGTCCAGTGTCCGCAGTTGCGATTGCAAGGCAGTCATCACGTTCAAAATCTCGCCCGAGACGGCGTCCAGCGGAACTTGAAGCTCTTTCAGAGCCGGATCGTTCGAGCGTCCCACGGCGAGGGCAAGGTCTAATCCGGTCTCGTCGTATTTCGCCTTGGCTGCCATGATTTCCAGAAGCGCGTCCTTGCCCCCGCCGCTCATGGCGGCCTCGTAACCTTCCGTCCCCACGCGGACGGCGATCTCCTCGCACCGGGCCGAAATCGTTCGCGCGGCGGCCAGGATTTCCTTCCACTGGGCGGCGATTGCGAGGCGCGCATCGCTATTCAGGTCGAAGGAGATTTCCGGCGCGGCGGTCAGGACAGGTGTTCCCGGGAGGAAGACTTCCAGTTTGTCGTTCTTGAGGACGGGCGTGGTCACCGTTCCGGGGCCCGGCGGAGGGGATGGGGCCGGGATTTGGGCACCCATGGCCCCGGCAAACAGTCGCATGAGCCCCTGATCGGCGCCCACCTGCTCCGTGAAGTTCTGCATGAGGGCCGCGCGATCCACCGCCACCTGCTCGCCCCGGGCCGATTGCCGCTGGGTGCCGCGAACTTCCACGACCCGCAAGAGCCCCACGCGCCGGTCCAGCTCGGCCTTGGGGAAGCGATACTTGAGGGAGGCAATCTCGTCGAGGCGCCAGTTTTCCAGGCGAAAGACCTGGGCTTGCGGGTATCCGGGTGCCTTGAGGACCACTTCGGCGGGATTCCAGATATGGCCGGAGAAATTTCCGATCAGAAACTCGACTTCGACGGTCTCGTCGTCGGGGAAAGTGCGCCGCACGGGGCGGAAGGGATAGAGATGAGGGGCGGGTTGCTCACCACGGACGGGCGAGGTCGATGGGCCGACGAACCCGGCCTCGACGGTGGGCCGAAGGCGGCTTTCGGCGGTTTGCGTGACCGCGGACCGCGGAGGAGGCGCATCGGCCTGCGCTGGCGGGGGGGCCACGGAACGGGGCGGAGGTCGACCGGCCGGCGTTGCCGAGGATTCGCGCGGGGTGGATTGAGCTGTTTCGCGTGGGGGATTGGATGGAGGAGTGCGGCGGGCGCGCGGGTTCGCATTCTGTTCGTGGATATCCTCCTCCATGACGGCGAGCACCGCCTTTACCTCGGCAGGCTTGAGGGCGACGTAAGTCAACCCCGCACCTACCGCGAGAAGATTGAGGAAAATGACAAACCAGGCAAGAGTGCTGTTCACGGCGGGCCTGACCTTCTGCCCATCGGTCCGGCGGTGGAGGCATTACCAGATGCCATGGAAAGCCTGCGGCCCCGAACGGGCGTGGTTTCGAGAAAGGTTCTGACTGTCCCGCACACGCACCCGCAAGGAGAAACGGTCCGCGGTGGCCCAACGCGGTCTCAGTTCGCGGGTTGTCGCGTCTGCGCGTCCGCCAATTCCGCCATCAATCCGGGGATCGACGCCGAGAAGGTGGAGTTGGCCATGACGACGTGGGCACCCGCCGCGCGCGATTCCCGGATCAGGCCGGTCATCACGTGGCTGCAAAAGCCGACCACGCGGCCAGCCCCTCGGTTGCGCGCCTCCCGCACCAGCGCCACTGCGTCGATTCCTTCGA
>CAYTRP010000506.1:2296-2807 GCA_964440195.1 uncultured Candidatus Sumerlaeota bacterium | reverse complement strand
ACAGGGCTGGAACGGTGGCGACCTCGCCGCGGGTGGCGAAGGCCTCGTGGTTAGTCTCGATTTCATCCAGCTTATAGAGGTAGTTGACCATGAGCCCATGCGCCTGGCCGATGGCGCGCGGGGACGTGTCACCCAGGAAATTGATCCTTACCAGACGCGCCCCGTTGCCGAGATGGAACCGCGCGACTGGATCGATGACCTGGCCGTGGCGATTGCGGGCTTTCAGGAAGTACCAGGCGGCGGCGGCCATCATCGCGGGATGGACAGCCTCCACGCTCTCCGGATCCTCCATCCAGCGGGCGTTCTCCAGCACGTCCAGCCGCTTGCGATCTTCGTCGGTGAGGGCATCGGAGGCTTCAGTACGCCGTTCCCGCGAGAGCCACTGCGCGAAGCCGGGAACCGGAGACAGGGTGACGAAAGTGCTCAGATCGGCAAGCTCTCGCCGCAGATCCTCGACCACCTGCTTGATCAGGAAGTTTCCGAAGGAGACCCCTCGCAATCCCTTCTGACA
>CAYTRP010000506.1:0-2286 GCA_964440195.1 uncultured Candidatus Sumerlaeota bacterium | reverse complement strand
ATGGAAGAACGCAAAGCACCGCCTGTCCTCCGGAGCTAGCCTGCGGCGCAGTTCCTCCCAGCTGTCGATTTCGTGTACCGCTTCGTAGCGAATGATCTTTTCCAGGATGTCGGCCGGGGTGCTCCAGTTGATCGGCCGCAGCATGAGAAAGCCTCGATTGAACCATGATCCGAATAGATGCGCGAAATCCGCATCCACTGCGTCGAGATCCGGCCGCTCCACCTTCATGCGCAGCAGCGCCTCACGCATGCTGACGAGCGTCGCGATCCCCCTCGGCGCGAGGTTGAGGCGGCGTATCAGTTCCTGCCGACGCGGCTCGGCGGCATCGTGCAGTTCCCGCAAGGTCTGCGGCGTGCGCTCGCCTTGATAGGCGGCTATGGCGGCTCCGAGCCGTGCGTCGTCGGGGCCGAACCTCTCGAGCAGCATGACCATGAAGCCGAGCTGCTGCTCGGCGGCCAGGGTCTCCCATCGGGCCATGATGTCGCGAGCGATCGCCATGCCCGATGCTTCGCCGTGGCTCGACAGTAGGATCTCGCACAATTCGTGGACGGTCTTGCCCTTCCTCCGCCCTTGCTCGCGTGGCCCGGAAGGGAGAAGCTGCCGGCCGCGCTCGGCGATTGCCTGCATCAACTCACCGAAGAAGGAAACGCTTCTCATCGTATCATCGGCCTCATGAGGCGTTACCGCGGCGGTTCGGAAACCGATTCGAGATGCATCGCGCGGCTTCCGCACTTCGCGCTCGGTCGGGGCCGTCGCGGGTGGCGGCGGCACGGGTTGCTTTCAGGGCGTGGAGCCGAGCGCCTCATGGAAACCACCTCCGACTATCCAGACCTCCAGCGCTGCTGTTATAAGGGATCGCCCAGCTTACACCCGATGTCAACGATTTTGTATGCACAGATGGGCATCGTGCATAATCAAGGGCGGATATGGCGGTAAACACGGTTCAAATACTCAGAGACGAGATCGAGAACGGGATCGTCACCGGAGAGTTCCCGCCCGGTGAACGCCTCGACGAGATGCAGTTGGCAAACCGCTTCGGTGTGTCCCGCACGCCGATACGGGAAACCCTGATGCAGCTCAGTGCGATCGGCCTAGTGGAGATCCGGCCGCGCCGGGGCGCGGTAGTGGTCGAGCACGGTCCTCAGCGCGTCTATGAGATGTTCGAGGTCATGGCCGAACTGGAGGGTCTGGCCGGCGCGCTCGCGGCGAGGCGTCTTTCGGAGCCCGACCGCCTCGTGCTGCTCGAGGCGCACCGCAAGTGCGAGGAGTCCGCGGGACGCGGCGATTCGGACGCCTACTACTATGACAACGAGATTTTCCACAACGCCATCTACACGGCCAGCAAGAGCGACTTCCTGGCCGAGCAATGCACGACGCTGCATCGGCGATTGCGTCCTTATCGCCGCCTGCAGCTGCGCGTCCGCGGGCGGATGAGCACGTCGCTGTCGGAACATGTGAATATCGTCGAGGCGATCCTTGCGGGCAATGCCGAGGAAGCGCGCGAACGGCTTCGGGCGCATGTGGCCGTGCAAGGCAACCGCTTCAGCGACCTGATCGCTTCCCTCGACCAGATCAAGCCCACAAAAGCAGGCCAGTAGTGATCACCCTGCCCAGCCCGACACACATCTTGCGCAAGCCGCCACAAAGGCGCGTCAATGAAGGTTGCAGGCGGCAAGGGCTGGGAAAGAAATCGGCCAACTTGTATACGTGAACGTTGACAGAGCATACATAACATGCTGACTAACCACTGGAGGAACCGCTAGCTGACCAGCGGAACGGGTGACCGACCCCGCCGCTAGAACGACCATCCCGCCGGAGGCAGCGGGGTCAAGCGTCCGGTCAGCCAGTCAGGGAGAACAAGCTGGAATGCCTGCGCTTGTCGAAGCAAGACCCGAGGCGGGGGTGCAGCCGTCCCGCTCGCGGCGGGGCACACCGCTCCTGTCGGTCCAGAACCTGCAGCTGCATTTCGTGACCTCACGTGGCGTCGTGCGCGCGGTCGAGGGCATATCCTATGACGTGCATCCCGGCGAGATGGTGGCGATCGTCGGAGAATCCGGCTGCGGCAAGTCGGTCTCGGCGCTGGCGATCATGCGGCTGCTGCCCAAGGTCACGGCGCGCATCGTCGGCGGGCGGGTGATGTTCGAAGGCCGGAATCTTCTGGAACTGTCGGAGAGCGAGATGCGCGCGGTGCGCGGGCGCGACATCTCGATGATCTTCCAGGAGCCGATGACGAGCCTCAATCCGGTCCTGAAGATCGGCTTCCAGCTCACCGAAGCGCTCTTCATG
>CAYTRP010000505.1:285-2811 GCA_964440195.1 uncultured Candidatus Sumerlaeota bacterium | reverse complement strand
AAAACGCCCTCATTCCAGCGCTCCTCAATGCCGCCAGATGAGCCAAACACGAGGCCCCCCCTGCCGGGGGGGGCCGAAGTCCAGGATCAGGCTTTTGTCATGGATGACGCCAGAGCAAAACCACTGAACGGCATTGGCGAGGGACGCCTGCCCCACCCTCCTTCTGTCCGGCTCCCCTCTCATCAAATTCCAACAAAACAGCCTTTACACATTCCGCGTGGATTCCCAAGCTCCCTCGAATAGCTCAAGGAGGGCCTTGGACCGTTGGAACAGAATGACGGAAAACTCGTGCGCGCGCTGGGCTTGTTCGCCCTCGTCGCCTTCGGCGTCGGCGACATTTTGGGGGCGGGGGTTTATGCCCTCACGGGGCGGATCACGGATTCCGTCGGCACGGCGGCGTGGAGCAGCTACGCCGTGGCGGGCATTGTCGCGGCGCTGACGGGGTTGACCTACGCGGAGTACGTCTCCCGCTACCCCAAGGCCGGCGGCGCGGCCCACTTCGTGGCCAGCACGTTCCGCGTCCCCTTCCTGACCTTTCTGGTCATCTTCTTCGTGGTGCTCTCCGGGCTGTTCTCCGTGGCGACCTCCGCGCGGACGCTGGCGGTTTACGCCGGGCCGTTGTGGTCGCAAATGCCGATGGTCTTCCAGTCGTACGTCGTGCCGCTGTGCTACCTGGTGGTGCTTGGCTATGTCGTGGCGCGGGGCATTGTCTTCTCCTCCATCGCCAACATCATCTGCGCCGTCGTGGAGGTTTCCGCGCTGGTGTTCATCATCGCCGTCGCGGTGCCGTTTTTCTGGGGCGCCGACTTCACGCAAATCAACGAGGCCCCGGAGAACCTGGTCATTCCGGGGAGCGTCGGCCTCGTCCTCAACGGCGCCGCCCTCGCGTTTTTCGCCTTCATCGGTTTCGAGGACATGGCCAACATGGCCGAGGAGGTGAAGGACCCGGAGCGCACGGTGCCAAGGGCGCTCTGCATTTCCATCGCGATCACCTCGGCGATTTACTGCCTGATTGCCTTGGCCGTCGCCAGCGTCCTCACGCCCGACGAATTCGGCAATCCGCGCGCTCCCGTCGAGGTCGTCGCGCGTGCCGCCCCCTGGTTCCCCATCGCGCTCTTCGCCGTCATCCCCGCGTTTGCCGTCTTCAACACGGGAATCGTGAACATGATCATGGCCTCGCGGCTGCTCTACGGCATGTCGCATGGCGAACACCGCCAGCTTCCCGCCGTCCTGGCGCGCGTGCATCCGACATGGCGGACGCCGGTGATCGCGCTGCTGGTTTCGATGGCCGTCGTGGTTGTTCTGGTTCTGTTGAGCGGCCAGCGGTTTGACAAAACGAAGGAGCCACTGCTGAACATCGGCGACCTGGCCGGCGGCACGACCAGCTTCCTCCTGATCGTCTTCGCCCTGCTGCACATCGGGCTGACGAAGGTGAAGCTCTCCTCGGCAAGCGAGAAGATCCCTCCCTTCCGCATTCCCTTGATCGTCCCCATTCTTGGCGCGGTGACGTGCATCGTGCTGATGTTCAGCCGCTCGCCCAAGGACTACCTCATCGCCGGCATCATGACGACCGTGGCCGTCGCCTTGTTTTTTGTGAACTGGTTCATCCTGAAGCGGCGCATCGTGGACCCCGTGGATTGACGCGAGTTAAGAGAATTCATGCGTTTTACACGGAAAATGCATGTCGATCGTGCAAGCCGGCGCGAATCGTTCTTTGCAACCCCCGCCGCCCCGATGGGGGCGGCGGGGATCCCATTCGTGGGGCTGGTTGCAAGATTGTTTGGATGTCTTAGCGCTTGTTCCGCTTTTCCAGTTCCTGGCGGCAGGGGAGGCACAGGATGGCAAACGGCTTCGCGCGCAGGCGGCCGATGGGAATGAAGGGGCACGACTCGCACATCTTGAGCTGCTCCTCCGTGCACATCTCGCACAGGCCATAGGTGCCCGCTTCCAGACGCTCGAGCGCGCGCGTCACCTGCGACAGGCGTTCCTCCTCATAGCGGCGCGTGACGAATGTCGTCTCCAGCGCGGAGCTGTCCGTGGCCGCATCGGCCTGGTGGCTCGAAAAGCTGCGGCTCATGTTCTCCTCGCTCGACGTCGCCACTTCGTTCATGACGGCGAGGTCGCGCAGCAGGCGCGTGCGCTCGCTCTCGAGGATGTCCTTCAGTTCCTTCAGCTCGCCCTTGGAATAGGGCGCCTTGCGCTTCTTCGGTTTCTTCGCGGGAGGAGGCGCGGCTTCCTCCGGTGCCGTGCGCTTGCCGCTTTTGACGATCGTGCTGATCTTGCGCGTTTCGGCGAACTCCGCCGCCTTGTGAACCGACGAGGGGACCGCGCTGCCGGTCCCCTTGCGGACTTCGTCCGCCGCTTCCCGCGACTTGGCCTTGGCGTCGGCCGCGCGCATGGCGAGCAGCTTGGCCAGCTTCTCCTTGTTCGAGAGCGGCTTCTCCGCGACGGCGGGCTTTGACGGCACCTTGGGGGCGACGGGGGCGCCCTTCACCGGCTTGAGGGGTTTCTTGCCCAGCAACTTCT
>CAYTRP010000505.1:0-275 GCA_964440195.1 uncultured Candidatus Sumerlaeota bacterium | reverse complement strand
CCGATGTCTTCGAGACCACCGCCGGCACGGCGACAGCAGGCCCTTTGGCGACGGGAGGCTTGGGAGCTGTCGGCTCCATCGCCTTTGCCGGTGCCGGTGCCTTGGCGGCGGGCTTGGGCGTGGCCTTCTTCGCAGCCGGTGCCACGGGCTTGGGTGCCGCAGCCGCCTTCGGAGCCACTGCCTTGGCAGCCACCTTGGCGGGCTGCTTGGCTTTCTTCCCCTCCTTTGCGGGAACCGGTGCCTTTGCGACGGGCTTGACCGCCTTGGCGGGGGCC
>CAYTRP010000504.1:629-2812 GCA_964440195.1 uncultured Candidatus Sumerlaeota bacterium | reverse complement strand
TTGTTTTTTCGTGGGTTTGGCGGTCCGCCTGATCCGGTTGGGACAACAGATGCGCCGATCCCGAAGAGATCAAAACAGCACAGGCTCCATGGGATCGGCTAAGGCAAAGCCGTCGTGGCGGCTACAATTCAGTGCAAAATGCTATAAAGATACGTTGAAGAAGCCGCCGCCGAGCAGCAACGAAGAGACCGCGACTTTGAGAACGTCCTCAGGGGCCCCCCTTCCATTGCCCCGTTGACCACCGCGCGCCCCCCTTCGCACCGTCTGGCGGGTCGTGTCGGCCCGCGTGTGTCATTTCCCTTTCGGAATTCCTCCATGCGCTTCGATCGTCGGCAATTCGGCGTGCTCCTCCACCCCACCTCGCTCCCGGGCCCCTACGGGATCGGCGACATCGGCCCCTCGGCCCACCGCTTTCTCGACTGGCTCAAGGCCGCCGGGGTGGCATTGTGGCAGGTCCTTCCCCTTGGCCCCACCGGTTACGGCGACTCGCCCTACCAATCCTTCTCCG
The DNA here is from genome assembly GCA_964440195.1 of uncultured Candidatus Sumerlaeota bacterium. Taxonomy (GTDB): domain Bacteria; phylum Sumerlaeota; class Sumerlaeia; order SLMS01; family JAHLLQ01; genus CAYTRP01. The sequence goes on along the minus strand of CAYTRP010000504.1, from coordinate 2,304 downwards.
CCTTTGCCGGCAACCCATGCCTGATCAGCCCCGAACTGCTCGTGAAGGATGGCCTGCTCTCCAGGGCCGAAGCCAGGCCCCCCGCCTTCCCCATCGGCCGGGTGGACTTTGGATGGGTGATCTACTGGAAGGCGGGCCTGCTCCGGCGCGCGTTCGACAATCATCGCCGCAAGCCGTCGCCCCTGGTCGCCAAGGCCATCGAGACATTCCGCCGCGACCGCCTTGTGCGCGCGTGGCTCGACGACTTTGCGCTCTTCATGGCGCTCAAGGACGCCCACGGCGGCGCGCCGTGGAACACGTGGCGCAAGGAGCTGCGCGCGTGCGACCCCGCCGCCCTGCGCGCCGCGCGGCGAGAGCACGCCGACCGCATCGAGTTCCACGTCTTCCTTCAGGCGCTCTTCGATCGCCAATGGCAGGCCGTGCGCGCCGGGGCGAGGGAGCGCGGCATCGCCCTCATCGGCGACGCGCCCATCTATGTCGCCTACGACTCCGCCGACACGTGGGCGCACCAGCATCTGTTCAAGCTCAGGGCCAACGGGGAGCCCACCCACGTGGCCGGCGTGCCCCCCGACTACTTCAGCGCTACCGGTCAGCTCTGGGGAAACCCGATCTACAAGTGGGACGTCATGAAGAAGACGGGCTTCGCGTGGTGGAAACAGCGCCTGCACGCGGTCCTGCGACAGGTGGATGCCGTGCGGCTCGATCATTTCCGCGGATTCGAAGCCTACTGGCAGGTCCCCTTTGGCGAGGACACCGCCATCAACGGCAAGTGGGTCCCCGGCCCGCGCAAGGATCTCTTCGCGGCCCTCGAAAAGGAGTTCGGCCACCTGCCCATCATCGCGGAAAATCTCGGCGTCATCACTCCCGAGGTCGAGCAGTTGCGCGCCGACTTTGGCCTGCCCGGCATGAAGATCCTCCAGTTCGGCTGGGGCGTGTGCTCGACGAAGCCCCTGGTCCCCGATCCCGAGGGCGTCCACCAACCCTACAAGGCCGACCGCACCGACGTCGTCTATACCGGCACGCACGACAATCCCACCTCGCGCCAGTGGTGGGAGGAATTCGCCGGCGAGGGCGAGAAGGCCCACTTCCGCGCCGTGCTCGACACAACCGCCGGGAAGCCGCACGAGGACTTTGTGCGCCTCGCGCTTCTCTCCCATGCCGACACAGTTGTCGTCCCCATGCAGGACCTGCAAGGCGTGGGTGCCGAGGGGCGCATGAATTTCCCCGGGCGCGAGTCGGGCAACTGGGCCTGGCGACTCTCGGACATGCCCGGCAAGAAGGCCGCGCAATCCCTCCACGACCAGTTGCTGCTGTTCGGCCGCGCGGCGGACCAGCGCGAGGTGGGTGAAAAAATGATCGCGCGCCAGTCAAAGGCACAACGGGCACGCAAGCCCTAACCCAACAACCCTGACCCAGCAATCCCGACCCAACTCAGGCTGGAAACAGCTCAACCCGGCCGATGCGCCCAAGGCCACGCGTGGAGACCGCCCGATTCCGCTTCCTCGCCGCTCCACGGTGTGCCGCACCGGCCGGGTTGATGTCCCTCTCCCCCAGCTTCAGGCAATCATCAGTTGTTCGAAGCGCGCCCGCACCGTGGGGCGGCGCAACTTGTCCAGCGCCCGGTTCTCCACGCGACGCACGCCCTCCTGGCTCAGGCCGATGACGGCGCTTCCGG
>CAYTRP010000504.1:0-619 GCA_964440195.1 uncultured Candidatus Sumerlaeota bacterium | reverse complement strand
GCTCGACCTGCGGTTCGGTCTCGGGTCGAGCACCGCGCGTTCGCGTTCCGAGAGCACGTCGAGAACGCCGATGACCGCCGCCCGGGATTGCTCCGCGTTGAGCGCATCGCCCGGGTTGACCGCCTGCATGTCCGGCATGCTCTCCAACATGGAATGCCCGTCTTCGTCATATTCCGCGTCGATCGAGGCGAAGGAGTGGCGAAGTCCCATCAGCATTTCGATGGTGTCGCGTTTCTCCCCGAGCGCGAGGGCGATCTCCGCCGCCTTGGGCTCCCGGCCCTCGCTCTCCTGGGTCGTGCGGATGACCTCCTGAATGCGGCCAAGCACCCGCGCCTTGCGGACGGGCAGGCGGATCAGCGACGACTGGCGGTAGATGCACGCCTGAACTTCCTGGCGGATGTAGTAGGCCGCGTACGTCGTGAACCGCGTCCCGCGCCGCCAGTCGAACTTGCCGATGACGTGCAGCAACCCAATGGAGCCCTCCTGCACCAGATCCGCAAGGGGCACGCCCATTCCCTTGTATTGCATGGCGATTTTGATGACAAAGCGCAGGTTGCAACGCACGATTTCCTCGCGCGCGCCGTCATCGCCCGCCTCGAAGCGCTGAAAGAGATCCATC
>CAYTRP010000503.1:0-2814 GCA_964440195.1 uncultured Candidatus Sumerlaeota bacterium | reverse complement strand
CACGACCTTCAACGCCCTCACGAAGACGCAAAACGCCGAAGCGGCCAACTATCCCTTCTGCACCATCGAGCCCAACAAGGCCATCGTGCCCGTCCCGGATCATCGGCTGAATGAGTTGGCGCGCATCGTCAAGCCCCAGCAGGTGCTCGCGGCGACGGTGGACTTCGTGGACATCGCGGGATTGGTGAAGGGCGCGAGCCAGGGCGAGGGCCTCGGCAACCAGTTCCTCGCCAACATCCGCGAGACCGCCGCGATCGTGCACCTCGTGCGCTGCTTCGAGGACGAGAACGTCATCCATGTGCATGCGGAGACGGATCCCCGCGCGGACATCGAGATCATCGAGACGGAGCTGGTGCTGGCGGACCTGCAGACGCTTGAGAAGCGCATCGACCGCCTGCAGAAAGCCGCGCGCGCGGACAAGAAGGCCGTGCCCGTCCTCGAGGCGGCGCAGCAGCTCAAGGCGCATCTCGAACAGGGCCGCCCCGCAAGCACCTTTCCCGCGCGCGAGACCGAGGCGTTCGCGGAACTGAACCGCGACGTGCAGTTCCTCACCACCAAGCCCGTGATCTTCGCCGCCAACGTCGACGAGGCGGGACTCGAGCAGGACAACGAGATGGTGAAGGCCGTGCGCGCGTGTGCCGGGGAACGCGGCGCCGTCGTCGTGAAGCTGTGCGCCAAGGTGGAGGAGGAGATGGTGGACATGAGCGACGAGGAGCGTCACGAGTTCCTCTCGCACCTTGGCGCGACGGAGAGCGGTCTCGAACAGATCATCCGCAAGGGCTACGAGGCGCTGGGACTCATCAGCTACTTCACCGCGGGCGAGAAGGAAGTGCGCAGTTGGACCATCGGACGCGGATGGAAGGGCCCCCAGGCCGCCGGCGTCATCCACACCGACTTCGAGAAGGGATACATACGCGCCGAAGTCATCGCCTACGACGACTACATCAAGCACAACGGCGAGCAGGGGGCCAAGGCCGCCGGAGTGCTGCGCCTTGAGGGGAAGGACTACGTCGTGCAGGACGGCGACGTGATGCATTTCCGCTTCAGCACCTGATCGAAGAAGGAAGAAAGCAAGGAGCAGGATTCGGCACAGAGGACGCGGAGAACACAGAGGCCACGAAGCGATTCCGGAGCCCCAATTGAAACAAGCATAACAAATTGTTAGACCATTTTTCTATATTGTGTGTCTTTTCCTGGGCTCGCCAGGCTCCTGCCTGGCTCGTCCGCCGACTGCTTTCGGATTTTGAAAGGGTGCGCCATTGGCCAAGGCGAAAGGTCATTGGCCCGACAGCCAGGCAGGAGCCTGGCGATCCCAGGAAAGGATGTATAAAATTGCAAAGTGCCATAAGCATGCTTTCCTATCGGGCGTTCGCGACATAGAGGAACAGGCGCCGCTTCGGGGTCGCCCTGGTTCCGGTCTCGCGCTGCAGCACGTATCCCGCGTCGAGCAGCAGGCGGTGCGCGGCCCTGCACGACTTGCGACCCGAGATGTGCGGATGAAGTTCCACCAAGAGCCGCCGGATGCGCCGCCGCGCGATGTAGTCCCCCGCGCCGCGCAGCACGTTCTCCTCGGCGCCCTCGCAGTCCAGCTTGAGCATGTCCACGGAATCGATGCCCGCCTCCTCCAGGAGCGCGTCGAGCCGCATGACCCGCACGCGCTCGCGCAGGGTCTCGTAGCGCAGATGGCGCCGCAGCGAGGACGCGCCCGTGTTGAGGTCCGGCGAGAGGTGCAGCTCGCCGATTCCCTCCGTCTCTCCCAACGCCACCGAGCGCAACTGCACCCGGTCGCCAAACTTGTTGAGCGCCATGTTCTCGTAGAGCACCGGCAGCAGGCGCCGCTGCGGCTCGATCGCCAGGACACGGCCCGACGGCCCGACGCAGCACGCCGCGATCAGGCTGAACCACCCCTCGTTCGCCCCCACGTCCACGAACACGCCCCCCGCCGCGAGGGTGCTCCTCACCAGACGCGTCGTTTCAATTTCATAAACGCCCTCCCCGAGCCAAAGGAAGCGTGCCAGGTTGGACACCGGGTCTAGCCACAGGTTCAGCCCGTTGGGCGCCGTCCAGTACTGGCGGCGGATGCCGAGCGCGAACTTGAGCGCTTCCGCGACGGTGTAGGGGCGGACGCGGAACAGCGTCCGGCACAACCAACGCGGCGGAAGGCGGCCCGAGTCCATGCCCATGTCAGCCGGCTACGCGCGTGAATTCCATCGTCGCATCGCGCGCCGGGCCCGTGCTCACCATCGAGATCGGGACGCCAAACTCGCGCTCCAGCCGCTCGAGGTAGGCGAGCGCGTTGGGCGGCAGGTCGCCGCGCCGGCGCACGTCCGAGGTCGGCGCGTTCCACCCGGCGATGTCCTCGTACACCGGCTTCGCATGGTCGACGGTCTCGATGTCGAAGGGCATGTAGCGATGCCTCTGTCCCTCTCCCTCGTAATGCGTGCACAAGCGCACCGTGTCGTACCGGTCGAGCACGTCGAGCTTGGTGACGACGACTTCCGTCGCCCCGGTGATCTGGAAGGCGCGCCGCACCACGGGCAGGTCCATCCACCCGCAGCGCCGCGGGCGGCCCGTCGTCGCGCCGAACTCGCTGCCGCGCTCGCGCAGCGTCACGCCATCCTCGTCATGCAGCTCCGTGGGCATTGGCCCCGATCCCACGCGCGTCGTGTAGGCCTTCACCACGCCGATCACGCGGTCGATGCAGCGCGGCGGGATGCCCAGGCCCACGCAGGCGCCCCCGGCCGTCGGGCTCGACGACGTGACGAAGGGATAGGTGCCGTGGTCGATGTCGAGCAACACGCCCTGCGCGCCCTC
>CAYTRP010000502.1:0-2817 GCA_964440195.1 uncultured Candidatus Sumerlaeota bacterium | reverse complement strand
TTCCCCGCGGCTCCCAGTCAATCTTCCCTCCAATTCGGGAGATGCCAGATACTCAACGGCTGTCTGGACGGGAGTTGGCTGAAGACCATACGCCATCATGGCGCTCGCGGAGAGCATCGCGCCCGCCAGTGTCTTTGCCGATAGAGTGGAAAGCTCCGCGCACTTCATTCATTTCTCCAGAGTGTCATTTGGGTCGGTAAGGGTCACCAGCGCGAAAGGCTGGCATACAGGTTCCGCGATTCGTTGACAGAGAGAATCGCGGAGGGGGATTGCCCCCCCTCCGCGACCACCGTGCTCTCCCTCAATTATTCACAATGAGCTCGGCGAGAGCCTGGACATCCAGTTCGTCCACCTCGCCGTCATCGTTGAGGTCGCCGATCTCGAGGCTTGGCGGCGTATTCCCGGCGACCAGTTGCCCCAACTGCGTCACGTCGGCGACGTTGAGGATTCCATCCCCGTTGATGTCCCCGGGAATCCCTGCCGTTGCGGGAATTGGCAAAGTGATGGTGTCGTACCAGACGTAAGGCGTGCTGACCGTCGTGCCCGTGCTCTCGTACTGCTGGTCCAGCTCGTCAATCTGGGCAAAGTTCCGGCTGCCGCCTTGGGAGGCCGAATCAGCCAGGAGCAGCAGCCTGGGGTTGCGATTCAGTCCCGGCCCGATCTGCAGGCCGGCGCCGGGGCCGGCGTTGAAGTTGCCCACATTTTCAAGACCATTCACGCGAATCCGGGATTCGGTTTCGGTCAGGATGATTTCGACGTCCTGCCAACCAACGGTTCGCGGACCAAAGTAGTTTGAGCGGAAGGAGCTAAAGGTGGCCGGTTGCCCAACGCTGGTTGAGCCGAAGTAGCGATAGTCCCCAAGGGGCGAGCTGGCGGGGAAGTTGAAGTTCCAGATTTCAATGGCGATCCACTTGGTGGGATCGATGCCGTCCTGAAGGACGATGGACCCGCCGAATTTGTTGCGGCCCGTGTCCTGTCCCAGGCTGTCGTAGAACTTGAGCGTGATGGAACCCGGCTCCGCATCGGAGAGGTCAAATTCCAGGCGGCGCAAACGCTTCTCGCTCGGATCAAATGTCGCCGATCCCGAGCCTGTGCGAATGTTGTCGGAGTCTTCTTCCTCGGCTATGTCCGCCACCACAAAGGTGTTCACGAAGCCTCGTTGCGGAATGATGTCGACCTTGGGCGAAACGGATTGGATCGTCGGCGTATCGTAGTCGGCCGTGCCGTTGACAATCTCGAACCCGATGGCCTGTGCCAGCACCGACGGAGTGGCCTGGTTCACGGAGAAGTCGTCGATGAAGACGCGCCGGGGCGCAGCCCGCACGGTGAAGGAATCGGGATTGGGGCCGGTGATGTAATTCTGGAAGCCGCCGTTGGTGGGCGAGCCGGCCACGTGACGGAATCCCAACCGGCGAGGGACACCGGGTGACACCTCGCTGCCGGGAGCGGCGATCTCATCCGAGGCAATCCCGTCAACCTTCACGAGGGTAATCTCAGGGGTGATCTCAAAGGTCACCTCGTGCCATTCCTCATCGCGGTTGGGGAATGAGTTGGACTCGAATCGATCCCCCGCCACAAGGCGATCTTCGGCACCTTCGCTCCCCCAGAACTGCCTTTGGGGGCCAAAGACGGAATTGCTGATCTCAACGGCACCAAAGTCAGCGCGATTGTCGAGGTCCTCGATCAGGAACGCTGCTCCCCATGTGTTGGCATCCAGTTGGGGATCCACATCGACCAGCGATCGAAACCACAACGTCACCGTTCCCGTCTCGAACCCTTCGGGCAGGACGTAGGACCAACTCTCGTAGGGTTCAGGGGTGTTGTCCTGAAACCTGACCGACTGCGTGCCCGAATCGGCGAATTCGGAACTCCCGGCGAAGTTGGCCAGATCTCCCGAAATAAGGGGTGAGGCGAGAGGATTCGGGCCCTCGAAATCGATCACGACCTGACCTGCTGCTTGTCCGGTCAGGCCCGCAATCGCCGAGGCGACCAGCGCTGCTGCCAGATGCTGCTTACGAATGATCTTCTTCATGATCCGCTCCTTGAGGCTTTGGTGGGTGTAGAGTCGCCTGATCTTGGGGTTTTTTGCTGCAGGCTGATTGTCTACAAAATCGGCAGGAAAAGTAGTGCTCGGCCGGCGGAGCGCTCCGCAAGAACAATTTATTATTCCTATCGACTTGATAGATTAATAACCCCTGTCCCTACCTATCCGGCTGACCAATGGATGGGGGCTTGATTGCGGGCAGCCTGGACGAATGTGCTCAGATCTGGGCTCTGCCCCGGGCGGTATCTCGCGGCACCGAAGTTCCTGCTCCGGATACGGCGTTCACGAACTCCCAAAGGGGTCGAAATCCGGCACCATCAACCGCCTGATGGCCGACTCAGGAAACGGCTTGGGGTACTTTGAGAATGTCCTGACTACTGGGCCCTACTTCCACTGCCTCCATTGACCGGCATGGCATGGTGTTCAGGCAGTAGACCGGTCCCGTGCGCCAGATCCCTCGGGAAACTCGCTGGGCAGCGTGTTGAACCGCACGGACTACATTGGCAAGCAGATGCGGGAGGAACTGGCGGGCAGGGTGCTGAAGCTTGCGACCAAGGTGCGCCGCAACATGAAGCCTCAAACGCTGAGCCCCGAGGAACGCCAGCTTCTGCGCAAACGCGGCCTGGTGGAGACGGTGGTGGGACTGATGAAGTCCGTCTGCCAGATCGAACACAGCCGCCACCGCTCGACGGCCAACTTCATGGCGCACCTGCTTTGGGCGCATCTTGGAGTTGTTCCCGGCCGGATCAGGCGGACCGCCAAACCCACGGAAA
>CAYTRP010000501.1:0-2818 GCA_964440195.1 uncultured Candidatus Sumerlaeota bacterium | reverse complement strand
CGCCGAGTCCGCTGCGAGGCACCCACGTGTGGCCGTCTTCGGCCTGCACCTTCAACGCCTCGACTATTGCCGCGGCGCCGCGGAAGGGGGAGTCGGGAGCGAAGCGCTGCATCTTGAGCAGGTAGTCGTCGATGTGGCGGAAAGAGACGCGGTCCACACTGACCAAGCGATACGGGTTGGAATCGAGGACGCGGCGTGTGTTCTCCGGTCCATCGAAGTGTTCGAGCACTCGAGTGCGCAGGGCGGAGCCGAGGCCAAGTTCAGCGAGACGGGATTCGACATCGAAGAGATCCCGTTGCTCCTTGAGACGCTTCACAGCGTCTGCACCGCGGCGGCCGATGCCAGGCACATCAACGAGCTGGTCCGGGTTGGCGAGGAGTTTCTGGATGGCCGATTCGGCGCCAAGCTTGTCGACGAGCCACGCAGCGCGCGAAGGCCCGATGCCGGGCAGGCCCTTGAGCATGCGCACGGCCCCTTCGCGTGTTGCGGGGTTGCTGTACGCCAGACGCTCTGCCTTGAGCTGCGGACCATAGCCGCGATCCTCCCAAACGCCGGTGACGGCGAGTTCGGACCCGATGGGCGGAATCATCGGCGAGACATGGGAGAAGGCAACCTTCTCGCTGGTCTCCGCATCGACGAGCAGGCCGACGAACCACGCGCCGCGCTCGCGCAGGACGCGCTGGAACTCGCCGCGGATGGTGACGGCTTCTGCAGCAGCGGTTGCTGTCATGCGCGCTCCCTCCTCGCCTCTTCATAGGCGGCATTGATCTCGGCCATGCGCTCGACATCGCCCCCTCGGTCGGGATGATGCAGCTTCGCCGCCTCGTTGTAGGCTGAACGGATGTCGATTGGGGAAGCGCCCCGGTGAACCCCGAGGACCTCCCACCATGGGCGACGTGCATTCGGATCGGGCAGCGCCGTGTAGCCCGCGAACGCCTGGGCAACGGTACCGACGCCCCACCGCTCCTGGCCGCGCAGCGCGTTGATGTGCTTCGCGATCGCCCACAGGTTCTGCTCAACTCGGTCCCATCGGTCGCAGGCGAGAACGAGCGGCTTGTCCTTGAGGCGAAAGTAGACCGCTGCCCCTGGGTCGTCCGGTGCACGCCGGTTGCTGTAAGGTAGTCCGTCGCGTTTGAGTTCGAGATTCGTGGAGATTACGACTCCACGGCCACCCAGACTTCGTACTTCGTCGAGGACGGCGTCCGTTGCCCGGGCGACGGAGAGGTTGCGCATAAACCGTTCATTGCGGGTCTGCTTGTGGCGCGGCGTGCGCGGCCAGCCAGCGGGCCAGGAGAGAGGAAAGCGGGTGGGATCCATTATGCCACCTCCCGCTCGCAGGGTTCAGCGCCATGCTTGCCTGCGATGATGTAACCGTCGAGCCATGCGGTGTAGTCGCGCGAGCCGACAAGGAAGGGGTTGTCCTCGGGATCGAGCCCTGATTGCCGCGCCTCGACGCCCGAATGGAAGGCTTGCTGCCAGCGGTCAAAGTCGCGGTAAGGATTCTCGCTGGCGATGATCTCGCGCATGATCTTGGCACGCTCATGCAGCGTGAGGATGATGGCGATGAACGCGCCAACGCCGATGGCGACGCCAGCTTCGAGTGCTGTCATGGCGTCAGTCCTCCCCTTCGAGTGCGTCGCGCAGATTGAGGGCGCGCCGAAGCGTGTCGACGGCGCTGTCTAGCCTTTCCCCCAGCATGAACCGCCGCCGGATGTACGCATGGTGCGCCTCGGGCGAATCCTCGTGATAGCTTTCGACAGGGTCTGAAATTGCGAGATAGACTCCACCGTCGTCGTCATCGGGATCTGTGCGCCCAAAGCGCAGCCTCCCGCTCTTCACGCCCTCCACGACGAACGCAAGCATGTCCTCGCGCGCCTTGTCCCGCTGCGCCTCAAGTTCGCGAATGATGTCGTCGAGCGACATGTCACTGGTCGGTGTCATCGCTACTGCTTCCTGTCCTGCCATGATACGTTCTCCTTGTCCTTGGTCGAGTGTTCAGGAGCCGTCCTGGGTTTCGATTTCCCGTTCACGTTGGAGCTTCAAGTACTCGAGGACCGCCTCCATCCGGCGGGCTTCGCGGTCTGCTTCCTGCTTGGTCATCTTCCCGCGCTGGATCTGTCCGGGATACACCGCATGGCGCAGCTTCACCTCGCGCGCGACGCAGGCGATCATCTCGGAGAGCGTGACCGGCCCTTCCGTGTGGGAAGCGACCGGCCGCGCTGGTTCCTGGAAGAGGTCGGGGGCGTTCATGCCTTCGCCCCTACGGGTTCTGTTGCGGACTGGCGGAGTCCCTCCCTGTCGGCGCCATGCCAACCCTCATCCCAAGCATCGCGATAGTTCGCCTTCTGGTAGGGGTTTGCTTCCTCACCTTTCCCCTCGATGCAGGCCTGACGGCCTTGCTCGCGCGCACGATCGAGACCTTTCAGTCCCTCGGGCTCCTTCTCGTTCGAGGTGGCTGATTCGGCGTTGGTCTTCGTGCGCTTGGCTTCGATGGCCTTGACGATGGCGCTGCCGGTTGCCGCAGTCGTGAGCTTCTCGTCCCAGTACGTCCAGCAGGCATGGGCGAATGCGAGCTCCTCGGGACCGGCTTCGTTCACGTCCGAACCTTCGAGGATGTCGAGCTCGACCGGAGCAATGGCCGCGAGGATCTCGCGCGCCGAGGTCTTCTTGCGCTGGGTCGCCTCGATGAGGTTGGTCTTCGCCCCCGTGACTCCACTCTCACAGCGACCGAGCCAATCTTCCAGGACGGTGTTGATCTCGTCGATCAGGTCACCATGCAGATCGTGTTTGATGAGTTCGAGGGCCGCTTCAAGCAGGC
>CAYTRP010000500.1:0-2823 GCA_964440195.1 uncultured Candidatus Sumerlaeota bacterium | reverse complement strand
CCGCCTCGGCCTCTCCGGTCTCCATTCCGCGCCCGCTGCCCAAGGAGTCGTGCCATGCCCCTCGTCCCCGCAAAATTTGATGCAACCCAAGCAATGTCAGTATTCCGCAGCCGTAGAACGCTTTATGCCCCCGTCTTGGCGATGGTGGCCTTTGCGCTTGTCGCCTGCTCGGGCAAGCCCGAGAACTCACCCGTGATTCGGAAGAAGTTCGCCGAACTCGATGCCATGAAAGAAGAATTCTCCATCGCCGTCGCTGAATTGCGTGCCGCCACCGGTGAAATGACGGTCCTTCGGGGCCAGGTTTCAGAGCTTCGTGCCATGGCCCCGGATGGAACGGGTGCCAGTGCGGTGTTGGCGCGTATCGAAGCCATCGAAAATCGCCTGACGGCGCTGACCACGACGGCCAGCCAGCAGCGGACCGTCGCAGCCGGCGGCACGGGCGATTCCTCAACGACCGCCGCCCCGGCGTCCACCGTCGCCGCCTCCAGCGGCGTCGCACCCTCCTTTGGCGGTCTGGCGACACCCCCCGCCGCCGCACCCCCGACAGGTACCGGCGACTCGTTCCGACGCATGACCAACCCCGCCGCCAGCACCCCGGCGTCCACCACCACCCCAACCACGACGACACCCCGCCCGGCGGCTCCGCGCACCGAGACGGCTTCGGTCACCCGCCCCACCGCTCCCGCGGCAACGGGAACCGGAGCCAGCACCCCGACCTCGGCGGCCAGCCGCGGACGCTATCACACCATCGAAACGGGCGACACGCTGGAGAAGTTGGCCAAGGATAACAACATCAGCGTGGACACGCTTCGCGAGGCGAATCGCCTGCCCGCGGGCGCGCGCCCCTTGAAGGGCCAGAGGCTGTTCATCCCTCCGGCACGCCAGTAAATCAATCAACCGCGCGAGCGGGGGCCCGGGCGCGGGTCCCCCGCTCGCCATCTCCGGAAGGAGATCGCGAACAAATGAAGCCTCGCACTCATTCACCCATCAATGGCGGGTCGCTGTTCTCGCCCGACAAGGGCTTTGCCGCCGGTAGCATCGACCTCTCCGACCGCTTGGGCGGCTATCTTGCCGTGGCGGGCATGATGGTCTGGACGTTGTCGCAAGTGGTCCCCGTCGAGTACCTGTGGAATGCGCAGGCCGCGCGTTCCTTCGCCCGTCTCCTGTAGGCCATCGCCCTTCGGCGCGCTCCATCAAGTCCTCATTCGTCAACCGCTTGCCAGAGGATCGCCCCCGCTTGCGCGGGCGATTCATGCTTGACCCATCCCGGCCCCGGGCGGGTGGATGGCCCGAGTTCGAGGGACTTTTCTGTCCGACCACCCCGAGGAGGATTTTCGCGTGAAGCATCTCTCACGTTTGCTCATCCTGATTGTTCTGCCCGCGATGATGCTGATGGCATGCAGCAGCCAGCCGTCGCAGTCGCCTGCCCCGCTCGTCCCGTCGGATTCGGAGCAAGCCGCCGCCCAGGCCCAGGCCGCGGCCGCCGAAATGCGCCAGACCGTCAACCGCTTGGTGGCCGACAACCAGATGCTGACGCGCGAGCTGCATGACCTGCAGCGCCGCATCATGGACCAAGGCACGTTGCTCTCCGAGTTGAGCCAGCAGTCCTCGCGCCTTGAGGGTGCCGCCCTGGCACGCGCCAGCGCCGGGGAGGGTGCCGCCGCCGCGTCCGCCGCCCGGCCGGGAAGCCAGGCCCGCTCCGCAACCAGTGGATTCGGCTCCTTTGTGCTGTACCTGCTGATCTTTGTCGTCGCGCTCGTCGTGCTCTACTTCATCTATCGCGCGCTCAAGCCCCGCCCCTTCGAGGACGACGAGGACGATGACTTCTCCTCCTTCGACGACGACTTCGGTTTCGAGGACGAGGACGAGGAAGAGGACGCCGACAAGGACGGCAAGAAGAAGGACGACGACGACAAGTAAGCCATCGGAGGCGCCCCGTGCGCCGAAGACATCGCGGCCAGGTTTCCTGAAGCCATCACCGCCCCGGAGGATTGGATCATCTCTTCCGGGGCGTCGTTCTGCCCGGCGCGTTCCCGGCGCCGCTGGTTGCGCGACGCGGGGCCGACGCCCCGACCACCACCGATAGAAAGAGAACACCAGAGTGTCTGTCACGGTCATCGTTGGTTGCCAGTGGGGGGACGAGGGGAAGGGAAAGATCGTCGATGTCCTTGCGTCGCGGTCCGACATCGTCGCGCGCTACCAGGGAGGATCCAACGCGGGCCACACGGTGGTCATCGGGACCAGGAAGTTCGTCTTTCACATGCTCCCCTCGGGAGTGCTCCACCCGGGCGTGGTCAACGTCCTGGGCAATGGCGTGGTCCTCGATCTCGGTTCGCTTGCCAGGGAAGTCGAGTCGCTCCGGCGCGAGAACATCGAGGTCGGCGACCGCCTGCTCCTCAGCGAGCAGGCGCACCTGATCCTGCCGCTGCACAAGGCCCTCGACGGCGCCTATGAGGATGCAATGGGCGAGGGCAAGATCGGCACCACGCGCAAGGGCATCGGCCTTGCCTATGGCGACAAGATCCGCCGCATCGGCATCCGCCTGGGCGATGCACGGCACCCAGACGTCTTTGCGCGCAAGTACCGCACCCTGTATGACTGGCATGGCGAGGTGATGCGCACGGTGTTCAAGGTCGAGCCCCCCCCCATGGAGGAAACCCTGGCCGAGATGCTCGCCGCGTCGCGCGCGCTGCTCCCCCATGTGACCGACACCGTGACCTTCCTCAACGATGCCATCAAGGCGGGCAAGAACGTGCTGTGCGAGGGCGCGCAGGGCGCGCTGCTCGACATCGACCACGGCACCTATCCCTTCGTGACGTCTTC
>CAYTRP010000499.1:0-2849 GCA_964440195.1 uncultured Candidatus Sumerlaeota bacterium | reverse complement strand
CTCTGGAACTGCCCCCCGACATCACGCCCGATGAGGCGCGCTTGATGTTGGCGCTCAAGCTCTTCGAGGAGCATCGGGTTTCCCTCGGGAAGGCGGCCGGAATCGCCGGGTATTCAAAGGCCGCGTTCATCGAAGTCGCCGGCAAACATGGCGTGGCCGTGTTGGACTATCCCCCGGGGGATCTGGAGCGGGAGATGGCGTTGTGATCGCGCTTGGGGTAGCCAACAGCTCCCCCCTGATTGGACTGGAGCGTATCGGCGAATGGAATCTTCTGGGCGCCCAATTCGAGCGGCTGGTGGTTCCGCCAGCCGTGGCCCGCGAGGTTGGCGACCTGCCTCCCTTGATCGTCGTTCAGCCGCTTCCAGGCCGGGAAGCCTTGGCGGCGTTCCCGCCACCTTCAGGGCCAAGGCCAAACTATCCCTCCTGCGGTCCAGATCCAACTCCCACACCGACTCCAGCACCGGAGAAATAGGTATGTTTTCTGCATATGCACCACTTTCATTGGGTTTTTTCTTGCTTGTCTCATCGCCTATTGAGGAGCCTGTCCCCTGCCCGGCTTTTGATGAGCCTGTTCCCTCACAAGGATCAAATGTTCCTGATGTGATTAGGGTGAAATTGCAGGACGAATGGAAGCCATGCTTGATTTTTCTTACAAGCAGCGGACTCACTTGGCTGGGTGATAGCTACCCGCATCCCGTGTTGATCCTGACCAGTGACTATCAACTCATCTGGCACGACGCGGTTTTTGATTTGGGTGGGCAGATTCCAGAAGCGGGGATTCCAGATTCTTACTACATGGCAACGGTTACCGAGCAACAAGCCATGGCGTTCTTCAATCATCTTGATTCAATAAGCGCGTTTCAGGATATAGGAGATGCCCAGCGAGGGATTACGGGGGGAATGCGTTATTCCAGCTTGATCGTTCACGAAGGCGAGAGGCGGATTCGCCTCTACTCAACGTGGGCTTGTTCTCCAGCCGGGTCCTTTCACGGGTTGAATCACTGGGGATCAATACCTCCGGGCATGACGTTTGACGACTTGATGGAGTTGGAGCCGGAACCGGAGAAGAACAAGCGGCGGCATCATGTGTGGACCGAAGCCTACACGGAATTGCTTGCCCTGATTCCGAATTCTTCCGAATGGCAAACAACCGATGAGTTTCCAGGGCGCGGCTATTCTCGCGGCATCTGCACTCCTCAACAATTGGCCGACGCCGCCGCCCGCCGCGCCGCGTTGCAGCAGGAGCCGGAAGAGCCCGAGGGCGAGCAGGGTGGCGAAGGCAGCGGCCAATAGCCATTGCCTCCCCGTCCCCATTGACCGCAACCTCGCCGCATCTTCTCCTTCACGGGAAGGCCCGGCGGGCTTCAGGAAGAAACGTCATGAAACAGTCAAGGTTCTTGCGGAAGACCGCCGCGTTGGCCTTTCTTCTGGCCTGTTGCATGATGGCGGGTGCCTCCGGCGGTGTTCTTGAGCCGTCGCAGCCATGTCCTTCGGAGCAGGTGCCGCCCCCGCGCGACGATGGGCCACGGTGGGCGACGCCCTCGATTGCATTTCCAGATGAGCCCGCCGTGGCGTCGCGCGTCGTGGCGTCGCGCGTCGTGGTTTTGACAAACTGGCAGACTCCCCTCTCGGTCATGCCCGTTGCCGTTCTCGTGCTGAGAGACGATCACCTCCTGATTTTTTCCCGGGCGGTTCTGGATTTGGGCGCCCCCTTGCAGGCCGACGATCCTCGATTGAAGGAGTATTTCTCGGTCCAGCTCACCGAAGAGCAGGTGAGCGACTTTCACACTCATTGTCTGGCGGATGGTTTGTTCGACGACGTCGGAACAGAAACGACGTTGGCAGGCATTCACTGGAATGACATCATACTCTCGAATGGAGAGTCCCGGACATGGATTACAGCGGTTCACTTGGGATACTCAGCCGACCTCTACGTCTCTCCAACCTTCGGCCCGGACCCTCTTCTCTCTGGCGAAACGCAAGAGAGCATGCTCCTTCAGGAAGATATTGGTTATCGACGTTCAAGGGAAGCGTGGGACCAAGCGTTCTCAAAAACCCGCGCCCTAATCCCGGAAGACGAGGGATTATGGACAAGGGTGGAAGGCGTGCATAGTCATTCGTTCAACTATGGGTTCTGTCCACCACTCGAATGAGCACACCCTGCAATGACACTCAAATCCAGCGTGGTTTCAGGAAGGATGTGGCGGCAAAACGCCGGGGCCGTTGTCCTGACGGCTCTCGTCTTGTTCGCGGGTTTTCTTTCCGTGGCAGCCATCGAAATTCACCCTCCGGTTCCCTGTGTGACCCACGAAGTTCCCTCCGGTGAAGGGAGTGTCTTTGTCACGCCCCATCTGCTCCACGACGGAAAGGTAACGTCTTCCTATTTTGCCATCGGCGGCACGGAACGTGTCTTCCACTGGAACAGCGAACGCGCCTTGTTGGTGCTGACATCGGATCACCAGTTGATTTGGTCCTCTTCCGCCTTGAATTTGGAGCAGTCTCCTTTTTTTGATCCGCAGCAAAATGTAAGTGGCGTCATGCCCTATTACCGCAGGACGATTTCCCCGCAGGATGTTCAGGGAATTTTTGCCGCCATCGAGCAGGCGGGTCTTTTTGAGGATGTTGGTACTCCTCCCGAATTGATCGGGGGAATGCCGAGCGCCTGTGTCATTGCCCAAGAGGGGGCGCGGCGAATTTGGCTTTCCCGGTCTTTTGTGCAGGCGGGTCTTATTCCCGGCTGGGAATATTCCTTGGAGCCCCGGTTTCAAAGCGCTTGGGATGCAATTTATGCCCCGCTCATGAACCTGATTCCATCCGACCCCGAGGAGTGGGAGATCGCCGAGGGTATT
>CAYTRP010000498.1:0-2854 GCA_964440195.1 uncultured Candidatus Sumerlaeota bacterium | reverse complement strand
AGTCGCACTGACCCGGAGACCCGTTCTCCGGGTTTTTGTCATTTTGTTGTCCCCCTTCGAGGGCCTTCCCGATCTCCTCGTTCAGGAGAGGGAGAATGCCATTTCGGAACAGATCGAACAGTTCGATGGGATCACTGGATTGGTAATGCTTGCCCGTGATGCTGGAGTCCACATGGCCGACATACTGCTCGACCAACCTCTCCGGCCAGGACGGGTTGCGGCGGCGCCACATCATCTGGCAGTGATGTCGGAAACCTTCACCCAAGAGCGTCTACATTCAACTGAGTTGCGCCCCAGGTAAAGCACGGGTACATGGTGCCCCCCTGATTTGGGGGCGTGGGGTAGCGGGCAGGTGGCCGCGGTGCTGCGGGGACCGGGCCGACGGTTCCGGCCGCGGCAGCCCCTAACTAGGATAAATCGACCTTGACATCCATATATCGCGATTTAGGGTTTTCCTGTCTCGCGCGATGTGCCGCCTCCGGGCGCTTCGTCATCGGGAGCGTGTCCATCCAGCAGGCTGATGTGGCCGGTTCCTTTCGGCGATTCAATGAGGGATTTGAGGGTCCACGGATGCGGGTGTCCGAATTGAGATTGGCGCGGCTCTTCAATTTTCAGCCGAGGTTCCCACTGACATGATTCGCTATTTCCTCGGCCAACTTCACACCCGCTCGCTCATGGTGGCGCTGGCCCTGACCTTGGTGTTGGCGCTGGCCATACTTCTCGGCAGCCGCAACTTGCAGAATTTCGACGCCGCCCTCATCGGCTACTGCTTCGCCACGCTCTTTGCCACGTTCGGCCTCGTCTATCGCTACAGTGTGTGGCTGACGAAACCGCCGACGTGGAAGTACTGGGTGCGCGGGTGGCAATTGTGCTTCTCGCCCTCGCTGTGGAAGAACCTGCGCTCGCCGGTGATTTTGGGCGAGGCGGTCCTGCGCAAGATCGTCATCCAGGACTTCGTCTGGAAGCGCCATCCCGAACGCTGGGCTGGCCACATGCTCATCGCCGTGGGCTGCGTCATCGCCGCGGCCATCACATTCCCGCTCGTCTTCGGATGGATTCACTTCGAGATGGCACCCGGGATTGTGGAGGGGGAGTACCAGTACATCATCACGCTCTTCGGAGTCCATGTGCAGGAGCTGCCGCACCATGGCGTCTTCAGTTGGTTCGTGTTCCACGGCCTTGTCGTTGCCAGCTTCCTCGTCATCCCCGGCGTCATGCTGGCGATGTACCGGCGGATGGTGAATCCCGGCGCGGCGGCGGTGCAGCGCTTCGCCCGCGACTTCCTCCCGTTGGTTCTGCTCTTCGCGGTGGCTTTCACGGGCCTGCTTCTTTGGGTTAGCTACGAATACCTCGACGGCTACTTCTACGTCGCCCTCGCCCAACTCCACGCGTGGACGGTCATCGGCACGCTGATCTACCTCCCCTTTGGCAAGCTCTTCCACATCTTCCAGCGCCCCGCCAGCCTGGGCATTTCGTACTACAAGGCCGCCAATGCCGATCGCGAGCCCGCTCGCTGTCCCGTCACCAACGAAGGCTTTGCCGCCAAGATGCAGACCGAGGACCTGAAGGAAGTCCTTGGCCAGTTGGAGTTTGATTATTCAGCCACCGACGACGAATCGCCCACCTGGAATGAAGTCTCGCCGCGCGGCCGCCGCATGCTCATCGCGCGCGCCCACTCCAAGATTCGCGACAACAAGTTCGATTGAGGAAGCCGACCATGGCGCAGCTCGCAAGGCCCCAAGAGGAATACATCCGCGACTATGGCCCCCATGTGACCGACCTGCCCGTCACCGGGTGGCGGTCAAAGCCCGAGCCGGACAAGCTGGTGAAGACGCATTGCTGCTTTTGCGGAATGCAGTGCGGCATCCAACTCGCCGTCAAGGATGGCAAGGTCATCGGCTTCGAGCCGTGGGAGGAATTTCCGTTCAACGAGGGCCGCCTGTGCCCCAAGGGCGTGAAGCGCTATATGCAGACGCACCATCCCGACCGCCTCACGGATCCGCTCATCCGCACGGAGCGCGGCTTTCGGAAGGCATCCTGGGACGAGGCCCTCGACCTTGTCGTCTCAAAGATCCGCTCCATCCAGGGCCGCCACGGCAAGAATGCCTTTGGCATGATGAGCGGCGTGTCGCTCTCCAACGAGAAGAGCTATCTCATCGGCAAGTTCGCGCGCCTGGCAATCGAGACCGCGAATCTCGACTACAACGGCCGCTTCTGCATGGTCTCCGCCGGCGGCGGAAACAAGAAGGCTTTCGGCGTCGACCGAGCCGCCAACACATGGTCCGACATCCCCAAGGCGGAGGTGATCTTCATCTCCGGCAGCAACGTCAGCGAATGCTTCCCCACGCTCGTGCACTACATCTGGCGCGCGCGCGACAATGGCGCGAAGATGATCGTGGTGGATCCGCGGGTGACGCCCATCGCGCGCACCGCGGACTATCATCTCCAGATTCGCCCCGGCACCGACAGCGCGCTCGGCCAGGCCCTGCTCCACGAGCTGGTCGAGAACGACTGGATCGACCACGAATTCGTCACGGGCAATTGCAAGGGTTGGGAAGAGCTGAAGGCATCGGTCAAGGACTGCACGCCGGAGTGGGCCGGGAAGATTTGCGGCGTGGCTCCCCAACTGATCCGCGATGTGGCGGCGGCGTGGGGGCCCGCGAAGACCAGCTTCCTGATGCACGCCCGCGGCATCGAGCAACAGATCAAGGGCGTCGAGAACGTGTTGAGCCTGATCAACATCGTCCTGGCCACGGGCCGCATCGGGCGGGAGGGCTGTGGCTACGGGACGATCACCGGGCAGGGGAACGGCCAGGGCGGCCGTGAGCACGGCCACAAGTGCGACCAACTCCCC
>CAYTRP010000497.1:0-2865 GCA_964440195.1 uncultured Candidatus Sumerlaeota bacterium | reverse complement strand
CGTCCAGTTCGGCATCTTCCAACGAACGAGGGGCGGACAGTCCATCGCGCATCCCCGGAGTCATCGCGGTGGACTTGTCACCATACGAATGCATTTGCAACGAGAAGATCGGCGGAACAGGCGATTGAACCTCGGGTTCAAATTCGGACGTGACGAGCGATGGGAAATCCCTCACCTGGGCTTCCGCGAAGCCCGCGTCCTTGAGTTGATCCTTCAATACCGTGGCTTCCGTCAGCGAATCCAGCTTCCCCACCAGGCCGTATCGCCACGTTCCCTCCGAACCTTCGTTCGCGTCGAACTCCCAATATGGACCAAAGCCCAAGCCTTCGACCTCGGCCCTCAACGAAGCAGGCTTGCTCCCAGGCTGATCCATTCGCTCCGCAGAGACCTGAACCGTCACCAGGGATTCCGGGGGTGAAGGAGGCGGAAGTCCGGCGGCAGCGATGAATGGAAGGCACACCGTCAGAATGATCGAAACCAATTGGCGCGGACCGATCATTGGTTTCCTCCATGCGTTGTGCCCGCATAGTCATCCCTCATCCCCAGTGCAACGGAAGAATCCGAAGCCTCCAGGAGATTTCGAGCCATGCCGGAGCCCTTGTCAACAAAACCGCCCGAGGATCCAATCCCCGGGCGGTTTTTGATGCTCCGATTTGTGGCGAATGCTCTTACGCGTTCGCGGTCGCCATGCGCTCGCCGATGACCTTCTCCGCCACGTTGGCCGGAACCGGCTCGTAATGGCTGAACGTCATGTGGAAGTTGGCGCGGCCCGACGAAAGGTTGCGGATGTCCGTCGCGTAGCCAAACATCTCGGCCAGCGGCACGAGGGCCTTGATGGTGCCGAGGTGCCCGCGCGGGGTGATCTCCTCGATCTTCGCGCGGCGCTGGTTCAGGTTGCCGATCACGTCGCCCTGGTAATCCGGCGGGGTCACGACTTCCAGCGCCATCATCGGCTCCAGCAGGATCTGCCCGGCCTTGCGGCACAGGTCCTTGAAGCCCACCGAAGCGGCGATCTTGAACGCCATTTCCGACGAGTCAACGTCGTGATACGAACCGTCGTACAGCGTCGCCTTGACGTCGACCACCGGGTAGCCCGCGAGGATTCCCGCGTTCATCGCCTCGACGATGCCATGCTCGACCGCCGGGATGAACTCGCGCGGAATCACGCCGCCCACGATTTCATTCTTGAACGTGAAACCGTGCCCCGGGTCATTGGGCTCCACGCGGAGATAGACGTCGGCGAACTGGCCGCGACCGCCGGTTTGGCGCTTGAAGACATTCTGCCCCTTGGCCATCTTCGTGACCGTCTCGCGGTAGGCAACCTGCGGGCGTCCGACGTTGGCTTCGATCTTGAACTCGCGGCGCAGGCGATCCACGAGGATTTCAAGGTGCAATTCGCCCATTCCGTGCAGAACCGTCTGGCCGGTCTCGTGGTCCTGTTGGATGCGGAACGTCGGGTCTTCTTCCGCAAGGCGCGCCAGCGATTGGGACATCTTGTCCATGTCCTGCTTGGTCTTTGGTTCGATGGCGAGCGAGATCACCGGCTCGGGGAACGTCATCGACTCCAGCACGATGTGCTTGTCCGGATCGCAAAGCGTGTCGCCGGTGCGGACGTTCTTCACGCCTACAAGGGCAACGATGTCGCCGGTGCGGGCTTCCTCGATCGGCGAACGGTCGATGGCCTGCATCACATAGATGCGCCCCACGCGCTCCGTGCGATCCGAGGTGGCATTGTAGACGTACGAACCCGCCTTGAGCACGCCGCTGTAGACGCGGATGTAGGTCAGGCGATCCACACCCTTGGGGTCCTTCATGATCTTGAACGCCGAGAACGGCGCGTCGTCGGACACTTCGCGCTCGAGCATTTCCTCGGGCGAACCGACTTTGTGCCCCTTCACCGGGGGGACATCCATCGGGGACGGCAGATAGTCAATCACCGCGTCGAGCAGCATCTGGACGCCCTTGTGCTTGAAGGACGACCCGCAAAGCACCGGGCAGATCTTGGCCTGGAGGGTGGACTTGCGGATGCCGGCCCGCAGCTCCTCGTTCGAGAACTCTCCGCCCGAGAGGAACTTCTCGGCGAACTCGTCGTCGTAATCCGCGATGGCTTCGAGCATCTTCTCGCGCCACTCTTCCGCGACGTCCTGGTACTGTTCGGGGATGGGGCCGTGGTTGAACTTGGCGCCCAACTCGGAATCTGTCGGCCAAATCCGCGCTTCCATGGAGACAAGGTCAATGAGGCCGGTGAACTGGTCCTCGGCGCCGATGGGCACCTGAATGGGCACCGGGTGCGCGCCCAGACGCTCGCGCATCATCTCCACGCAGTTGAAGAAGTCCGCGCCGATGCGGTCCATCTTGTTCACATAGGCAATGCGGGGCACGCCGTACTTGTCGGCCTGGCGCCACACCGTCTCGGACTGGGGCTCCACGCCGCCCACCGCACAGAAGGTCGCCACGGCGCCGTCGAGCACGCGAACCGAGCGTTCCACTTCCACGGTGAAGTCCACGTGTCCGGGGGTGTCGATCAGGTTGAGTTCGTGGTCCTTCCAATAGCACTGGACCGCGGCCGAGGTGATCGTGATGCCGCGCTCGCGCTCCTGGTCCATCCAGTCGGTCGTGGCGGCGCCGTCATGCACCTCGCCGATCTTGTGGATATTGCCGGCATAGTAAAGGATGCGCTCGGTTGTCGTCGTCTTGCCGGCGTCGATATGGGCCATGATGCCGAAATTGCGCACCAGGTGCAGCGGAGTCTTGCGGGGCATGAGAAAAACCTTTCGGGGGGTTTGCAACAGGGGGGCTCGGTCTCCTCGCCTCCTCAAGGGGGGAGTCGAACGGCGCGAGAGAGTGCGTCCCGCACTCTCTCGC
>CAYTRP010000496.1:0-2867 GCA_964440195.1 uncultured Candidatus Sumerlaeota bacterium | reverse complement strand
GCTGATGCCGAACATGCCGAGGTTGCTGAGCGTCTGGACACCACCGGACAGATCCGCCTCGGAGAGCTTGCGGTCGCGGGCCTTGGCGGCGAGATCGCGCAATTCCCGCGAAAGGGCGACGACCCCCTTGTTCTCGGCGTTGCGAATCACCGGTGTCAGCAATCCCTCGCCGACGGCAACCGCGACGGAGATGTGAGCGGCGTTCCTGCGAATCAGCTTCCCATCAACCCACTGGGTCCGCAGCCAATCGTGCTTCATCAGCGCGGCGGCCATGGCCTTGATCAGGAAGTGAGTGAGGGTGACCTTTTCCTCGGGGAAGATTTCCCGCAGACGGGCAACGGCACGCTCGACGGGTTCCGCCGCCACCTCGACGGTGAGGCTGAAGGAGGGGACTTCCTGGCGCGACTGCACGAGGCGACGCGCGATGACCTTGCGCATGCCGGAGAGGGAAACTTCCTCGTCGCCGGCACCGGCTGGAACGGCGACCGCGGCGGGGGCCTTGGCGACTTCGGTGGTCACGCCGGATTCAAGGGCGGCTTCGATGTCGCGCTTGATGACGCGGTTGCCCGGCCCGCTCCCCTGAAGTCGATCAAGGCTGATGCCATGCTCGGCGGCCATCTTGCGCGCCAGCGGAGAGGCAAAGACGCGATCGCCCGCAGCGGGCTTGCCGGAAGAGCCATTGCTGCCAGCGGAAACTGCCGCAGGCACCACTTCTTCGGTCTTTGCGGCTGGTGCCGCGGCTGCAAGGGCCTTCTCCTTCGTCTTGGCCGCGGGCTTTGCGTCGGGCTTCTTGGGTGCCGGTGCGGTAACGTCGGCGGGGATGGCCTCACCCGGTTGTCCGATATACCCGATGGTTGATCCTACCGGAACCGACTGCCCTTCCTTCGCGGTTAGCTTGAGGATGTTGCCGTCTTCAAAAGACTCCAATTCCATGACGGCCTTGTCGGTTTCCACCTCGGCAAGGGTCGTCCCCGCGCTGACCTTGTCGCCTTCCTTGACGAGCCAGCGAACAATGGTCCCCTCGCTCATGGTGGGAGAAAGCTGGAGCAATTGAATGGGTGATGCCATGGTCGATCATCCTTGGAGCAATCAAGGGTTTGGGGGCGAATTCAATCGGTGTAGCAGACCTTGCGAACCGCCTCGACCACCCGGGCGGGGCTGGGGATCGAGAGCGCTTCGAGATTGGGAGCGTAAGGCAGGGGAACGTCTTCCTGGGTGACGCGCTGCACCGGGGCGTCGAGGTGGTCGAACGCGCGATTGGAAATCTCCGCGGCGATCCATGCGCCAACACTGGCCTTGGGCCAACCCTCTTCGACGATGACGACGCGATTTGTTTTCCTCACGCTTCCCAGCACAGTGTCCCAGTCCAGGGGGCTGAGCGACCGGACATCCACCACTTCGACGCTGATGCCATCCTCGCCTTCAAGGATTTCCACCGCTGGCAGAACGGCCACGGACAGCATGCGCGACCAGGTGAGAATTGTGACGTCTTCGCCGGGGTGCTTGATGTCGGCCTTGCCGATGGGAACGAGGTACTCCTCCTCGGGGACCTCACCCTTCATGTTGTAAAGCTTCTCCGACTCGATGAAGATCACCGGGTCATTGTCGCGGATGGCGGACTTCAGCAGCCCCTTGGCGTCATAGGGAGTGGCGGGCATGACAACCTTGAGGCCCGGGATATGGACAAACTGGGCCTCAAGGGACTGGCTGTGCTGGCATCCAAGAGATCCACCGGCACCAGCGGGGCCCCGAAGCACCATGGGGGTGTCCACCTTGCCGCCCGACATCTGGCGGAACTTTGCCATGTTGTTGATGACTTGATCGAGCGCCAGGATGGCGAAGTTGAATGTCATCACCTCGATGATGGGCCGCATGCCGACGTTGGCGGCGCCAATGCCGAGGCCCACAAAACCCGCCTCGGTGATGGGCGCGTCAATGACGCGGCGATCGCCAAATCGTTCCATCAGGCCCTGCGATACCTTGTAGGCGCCTTGGTACTGGGCCACTTCCTCGCCCATGATGAAGACCTGGTCGTCGCGTTCCATTTCCTCGGCGATGGCCTGGTTGAGAGCGTCTCGGTAAGTAATCTCCGGCATTTGAGCGTCGCGCCTCCGACGGGGTCAGTATGAAGGGTTCAGGGGGAATCGGCTCACTTGGGATAGCCGGGATAATCGATATACACGTCGGTCCAGAGTTCGGAATCGGCGGGGACGGGGGACTCCTCCGCGAACTTGATGGAATCGGCGACGACATCCTTGATCTCGGACTCGAGGTCCTCGATGAAGTCCTTGGTGAGGACGTCGGGGTAGTGGGCGGCAAAGCCGTCCAGGGGATCGAGGGTCCGCCAGCGGGAAACCTCGTCCTTGTTGCGGTAGGCCGTTGCGGGATCGGACATCGAGTGACCGCGATAGCGGTAGGTGATGGCCTCGATGAACACGGGCCGCCCCTGGTTGCGCGCGAGATCCACCGCGGCCTTGGTCACCTTGTACATCTCAACCGTGTCCATGCCATTGCAGCGCACGCCCGGGATGCGATAGGCACCCTCGGTCCGGAGGTACAACCGGTCCTCGGCGCTCGCCCGGTGGACGGCGGTCCCCATGCCATAAAGGTTGTTTTCGCAAATGTAAACGATCGGGCAATTCCACAGCGAGGCCATGTTGAGGCTCTCGTGAAAGACGCCCTGATTGACGACGGAATCGCCGAAATAGCACAGCGTGACTTCGCCGCTCTTGTTGTACATGGACTTGAACGCCGTGCCCGTCGCGACAGGCACGTGGCCGGCGACGATCCCGTTGCCACCCATGTACCGGGACTCGACGGCGTAAAGGTGCATCGAGCCGCCCTTGCCCTTGGAGCAACCGGTCGCC
>CAYTRP010000495.1:2471-2870 GCA_964440195.1 uncultured Candidatus Sumerlaeota bacterium | reverse complement strand
TGCAAAGCCACCACGGAACGGGAACGCTGGGGCCGGTGTTGATCGTGTGCCCGACCTCGGTGTTGGGGAACTGGCAACGGGAGACCGCGAAGTTCGCCCCATCGATCCGCGTGGCATTGCATCACGGGCCGAAACGGCCAAAGACCGCCAAGGCGCTCGAAAAGGTCTTCGAAGAACACGATGTCGTGGCAACGACATACGCATTGCTGCAACGCGACAGCAGCCTGTTTTGCGAGATTCCGTGGCGCATGGCCATCCTGGACGAGGCGCAGTACATCAAGAACCACAACACGCGCCAGGCAAAGGCCGCGCGCGCCCTGAAGGCGGATTTTCGGCTGGCCATGTCGGGAACGCCGGTGGAGAACCATGTCGGCGAGTTGTGGTCGATCATGGAGTTCC
>CAYTRP010000495.1:0-2461 GCA_964440195.1 uncultured Candidatus Sumerlaeota bacterium | reverse complement strand
CATTTCGACCGCGCGTTCCTGAAGCCGATCCAGCAGGAGAACAACGAGGAGGCGGCGGCATCGTTGCGCCGGGCGACGGGGCCCTTCGTCCTTCGTCGCCTCAAGACGGATCGCTCGATCATCGCCGACCTGCCCGACAAGATCGAGAACACGGTCTATTGCCAACTCACCAAGGAACAGGGCTCGCTTTATGCCGCGGCGCTGAAGGAGGCGGAGGAAAAACTGGCAAACGCCGACGAAGGCATCGAGCGCAAGGGCCTCATCCTCGGCCTGCTCTCGCGCCTCAAGCAGATCTGCAACCATCCGGCGCAGTTCCTCGGCGACAACTCCGCCGTCGAGGGGCGCTCGGGAAAGCTCATCCGGCTCGTGGAGATGATCGGCGAGGTGATCGATGGCGGCGAGCGCGCGCTGGCGTTCACGCAGTTCACGGAAATGGGCGACCTCATCAAGCCGCACCTGGAGGACCGCTTCGGGCGCGAGGTCCCGTTCCTGAAGGGAAGCGTCTCGAAGAAGAAGCGCGACGAGATGGTGCGCCGGTTTCAGGAGGACGACAACGCGCCCTCCGTGTTCCTGCTTTCGCTTCGCGCGGGCGGAACCGGCCTGACGCTCACGCGCGCGTCGCACGTTTTTCATTTCGACCGCTGGTGGAACCCCGCGGTCGAGGATCAGGCGACGGACCGCGCGTTTCGCATCGGGCAGAAGAACAACGTGCAGGTCCACAAGTTCGTGTGCATCGGCACCGTGGAGGAACGCATCGACGAGATGATCCGCAAGAAGAAGGAATTGGCGGACAGGATCGTCGGAACCGGCGAGGGATGGATCACCGAATTGTCCAATCGCGAGTTGAAGGACCTTGTCGCCCTCGGCAAGGATGCCGTCATCCAATAGGCAAGGAACACGGGCCATGAGTTATAGAAGACGACACGAAAGGCGAAGAGGGAGTTGGGGTTACTCGGATTACGGGGATTATTATCTCCGGAGCGACAAGGCTCCCGTGGAATCCGGCGGCATCCGGGCGCGGTCGAAGCGCGGCGACTTTGGCGAGTCGTGGTGGAGCAAGCGCTGGCTCACGGTCCTGAGCGACATCCTTGAGGCGAACCGCCTGCCGCGCGGGCGCACCTATGCCCGCAATGGCCGGGTGCGCTCGCTGGAAATCCAGCCGGGACTCGTCACCGCCTCGGTTCAGGGCTCCCGCCTCTACAAGGTCCGCATCGAACTCGGCGTGCTGGCGCCGAAGGACTGGAAAAAACTGGCCGCGCATTTTTCGGAGGACGCCTCGCTGGTCGCCACGCTCCTCAATGGAGAGCTTCCCGCCGAAGCCGAGCAAATCTTCAAGGACCTGGCCATCCATCTGTTGCCGCGAGACGAGGAAGACATCCAGTTGGGCTGCAATTGCCCCGATTGGGCCGTCCCTTGCAAGCACTCCGCCGCCATCGTTTACCTCATCGCGGAGGAACTCGACCGCGATCCCTTCCTGCTGTTCCTGTTGAGGGGAATGAAGCGCGACGATTTCCTGAAGATGCTCGACGCGGCACCGGCACTGGTCGCGTTGCCGCAAGAGTTTCCACCAACACCGTTGCCCCACGAGCACGCCCAATTCTGGAAGCCTTTCGATCCAAGGTTCGCCCCCATCCCGGGGCTGCGAATGCCGCTGGTTCCCGCCGCCCTGGCGAAACGCCTTGGCCCGTTTCCCTTCTGGCAGGGCGATTCGCCCTTCATCGAGACCATGGAGCAACTCTACGCGAACGCCTCGGCCAATGCGTTGGCCCGGCTCAACGAAGCCGCCAGCGTTTCCCCCGAAACCGCATCGGAAGAATAACCCCATGCCTATAGCATTTTGCACTGAATTGTAGCCGCCACGACGGCTTTGCCTTCGCCGGTCCCGTGGAGTCCGTGTGAGCAATCGGGGACATGGGTGACAGTTTAATCCGGCGGGATGGCATTTGCCTGGCGGCATCGTCGCGAAGCGCGATGCCGGGAACAGAGCGCGAAACGCCGCGTCCCGGATGGGACGCCACAAGACACGCCATGCCAGGAGTTGTTCTGGCGTCCCTGCGGGGCACCTTGCGTTTGGCACCCTTGTGGACTGCACGCACTCCAAAGTTGCCGCGAAAGTGACTTGGGCGTCCCCCCAACGCCGTTCAGTGGTTTGCTCCGAGGTCTATTCATGACGAAAGCTTGGTCTTGGGTTTCGAAATCCTCCCTGCCGAACCATGCGGGATTCACGCCTCGTGATTCACGAACCGCCAACCCCACCAAAACGAAGAACGACCTGTCCTCCATAGCCTTGGCGAACGTGGAACGTGGAACGCGGAACGCGGAACTTCATCATTCCCCCTGTCCCCCAACGCCAACCCCGCCTGTGCATCATCGCGCCGGACTCCTCCAAGTCCCTCCCCAAAAACGCCGGAAAAGTACCAAAACACCCAAAAAACGCCGCCACGGACACTCACTCCGAAAT
>CAYTRP010000494.1:0-2877 GCA_964440195.1 uncultured Candidatus Sumerlaeota bacterium | reverse complement strand
GAGTCTTCGGCATTTCCCCGTCCGCCTGCTCGGCCTCGTCGTCGCCCTTGGCCTCTCCGCCTGCGCGGCGCGACCGGGCACTGCGGCCGACCCGCCCGGGGCGCTGCGTGTCATGTCCTACAACATTCACCATGGCCGGGGGATGGACGACGTCGTGGACGTCGAACGCATCGCCAGAGTCATCAGGGAGGCCGATCCCGACCTTGTCTCGCTTCAGGAAGTCGACGTCCGCGTGGAGCGCAGCGGCCGAGTCGATCAACTCGCCGAACTCGCCCGCCTCACGGGCATGCATGGCCGATTCGGCAAGGCCATCGACTATGGCGGAGGGGACTATGGCCAGGCCATCCTCTCGCGCTGGCCCATCGAGTCCTTCGAGGTGCACGAACTCCCCGGGGAAGCGGCCGAGGAGCAACGCATCGCCCTCATCGCGATGATTGCCGCCGAGGGCAACCGCCCGCCCGTCCGCTTCGTCGGCACGCATCTTCACCATCGCTCCGAGGAGCATCGTCTCTCGCAAACGCGACGCCTTCTGGAAATTCTACGCGAAGAACCCCTCGCGACCACCATCGTCACGGGCGATTTGAATGCGCAACCCGACAGCGCCACGCTCCAACTCTTCCGGCAGGATTTCGAGGACTCTTCCCTCGACGGCGCACTCACCTTCCCCGCGGCCTCTCCTCGCTCGCGAATCGATTATATCCTCCTCGCCAACGGGCACCCGTGGCGCGTTGTCCACAATGAAGTCCCCGACGAGCCGGTGGCCTCCGATCATCGCCCACTGTTCGCCGACCTTGAGTGGGTCGGCACGGAACCCTGACCGTTGCTCCATGCGGCATCAAAGGAAGGGGCCCCGGAAATCTCCGGAGCCCCTTTTTCCGCGCTCGATCCCGCATCGCTCAGTGCCGCGCGTGCAGTGGCTCCGACAACACGGCCTCGCGATAGGCACCCATGTGGATGCGCTTCGCGCTGCTGCGCGCCTCGTCGGCCGCGAAGGACAACAGGTGCCCCTCCACCGCGATCTCCAGCGACTCGCGCATCGCCTCCCAATCGTTGGAGGCGAGAATGTCGAGGAAATGGCTAATGACGCCTTCATCGCCCCCGCTGTGCCCGCCGCCGAGGGGAACGGGCCGGTGGGATTGCCGCTCAAGGTCGCGACCGTTGCCCGCCTTGTAGCGAACCACGCGGATGTCGTGGCGCTCGAAGTGCCCGCTGAGTTCGCCCTCCGATCCGATGGCGCGAATGGTGCGCGAGATGTCGGGGGTGTTGGCGTGCACCGCGAAGTCGAGGAGGACACCGTTGGCGAACTGGGCCACGACGCACTGCTGGTCCGGCGTGTCGTTGTCGCAGCGGAAGACGCAGCGCCCATAGGGGCCCGTCTCGATGGCCTTGCGGCGTGCCTCCATCGACATGTCCACCGAGATGGCGGCGGCAAAGCCCTCGGCCTTGTCTTGCAGGTAAAGTCCGCCCGAGTAGTAGGGACATGTCTTCTCGACGGGGCATCCATCGAGGCAACGCTGTGGGGCGCCTTCCGGTGCGTTCTCCGGCCGGAAGTGCGTCAGGCCGCCTTGTGAACTGACTTCGGTGACGCGGCTGTTGGTGAGCCATGTCGCCACGTCCATGTCGTGGCAGCATTTCGTGAGGATCATCGGTCCGCTTTCGTCGATGCGGCGCCAGTTGCCGCGCACATAGCTGTGGGCGAAGTGGTAGTAGCCGATGTTCTCGCTCATGGACAGCGAAAGGAGGCGGCCGATGGCGCCGTTGTCGATCAGCCGCTTGACCTCGGTGTAAAACGTGGTGAAGCGCAACGGATGGCTGATCTGGAGGAAGCGGCCCAACTCCAGCGCCGTCTGCGCGATCTCCACGCAACCGCGCGGCGAGTCCGCCATCGGCTTCTCCAACAGCAGATGGTAGCCGGCATGGAGCAGCGCGATTGCCGAGTCGATATGGTCGTGGTCCATGGTCGCATTGATGCACAACTCGGAGAGCGGCTCGCGGCTCGCCAGGTCCTCCCAGCCCCGAAACTGCATATGCTCCGGAATGTCGTGCTCCTCGGCAAAGCGCTTGCGGCGCGCATCGTCGGGTTCGGCGACGGCGATGAACTTGAGCCTGCCGGGGTTGCGGTGGGCGTAGGCTCCGAATGCGAACCGGGCGCGGTGCCCGGCCCCCACCATGACGACTTCCATTGGCTTCATGATTTTATCCTTCCTTTTCGGATTTCACGAACGTTGAGTCAGGCGGTACATCGGTGATGGTGTCGGGCTTTCCGTCGTGCTTGAGCAGCACGGCAACGCCCGAAGAGGCCGCCACCGCCACGATCAGCAGGAAAATGCCGCGTCCTGTGGAGAAGAAGAAGAGGTCGCCCATGCCGAAAAGCGCGGCGTAGATGGCGAGGCAGGCCAGGAACCAACACAGGAAATTCTTGCGGTTGAGGAGGGTTTCCCCGCGCGGGATGTCGGGACACTCACTGGCGATGGCCCGCCAACCGGGTCCCCCGGGGCGAACGCGCCGGTAGAATCGGATCAGCGCGTCGCGATCGGTGGGCTTGGTCAGACAGGTCACCGTGATCCACACAATCATGGAGAACGGAACGAGCAGGAGGATGTTGAAGGGCATCTGCGCGAAGTTGATGCTCCGGGGCACCTTGACGACCGTGCCGTCGGGGATGGTCACTTCGCGGGTCCATGCAATTTTCAGCGACGTGCCGTTGATCACGGAGGTCAGCGCGCCATCGGACTCCAATTGGTCGACAAACCATGCGGGGGCGTTGCCCGTGTACGGAACGCCCTGCTCCCGCGCGACCTTCCAATCGTCGCCCCAGGCGACAAATTGGATCAGCAGCGTCCCCACAAGGAGGGCGATCATGCACGACAGTTCGCT
>CAYTRP010000493.1:0-2879 GCA_964440195.1 uncultured Candidatus Sumerlaeota bacterium | reverse complement strand
GCCCTGCAGGACGGCGTCGGGCGGGGTGTGCGCCGCGAGGTACGCGGCGGCTTCGTGCCATGCCTCATCCCGGGAAAGGTGCAGCAGCGGCGCGTTTGCCTGCACGCGATCCACCACGATGAGCACGCCGATCACTGCGCCCGTTGTCGCCGCGATCAAGGCGACGTGCCTGCTCTGCCACGGTGGAACGTGGGATCGCATGGCCCACACAACCCCCATCACGAACAGGAGCAGCAGCAACAATTGGAAGCCTGCGAACGTGGCGAGCGCCGGCCAACCGGGCAGCGTGGACAGCAGGACGAACAGGATCGATCCCGGACCCACCCATGCCAACGCCGCCGCCACGGGCGCGTGGCGCTCGAGCCGTGCCGGCCAACACAGGGCCAGGACAAAGAGGAGCGAAAACAGCAAGACGAACGGACCCAACCACATGTTCAGTGCGCCCGAAAAGGGACGCAGCATGGTCAGCACGCCCATGGCGAGGAGCGCCCCGAGAAGGGTCTGAGTCGCGGCCGCCCGGGGAGTCTCGCGCAGGAATTCCCCCAGCACGGCGGCGGCAAAGGGCGTCGCGAGGATCACCATCCACGCCGTGGCGCGCAGGGGCTGCAACTTGATGGCGGGCGGCAGGCCCACGATATCCGCCATCAGACCGCCCACGATGACAAAGAGCCCGAGCCATCCGGCCAGCATCCCGAGAAGCAACCGCGCGCACGGCACATTGCGCCGCCACAGCGCGAGCACCAATCCGGCCAAGAGAAACACAAGCGCCAGACTCCTTAGAATTTGCCAATTAAGTTGAGAAAACAGATAATAGTGAATCACATGCCCCCGCCGCACGGCGTCGGCCCAATCGGGGGGCACATCGCCCGGCGGGGCGGCTGCGATCAGGAACAGCACCGGCGCCGTCGCGAGCATCAGTGCCGCCATGCCCCATGCCAGCGGGAGCCAGTCGCGTCGCCGCCCCGGCCATGCCCGGGCGGCACCGCCGCAGAGCAGCAGCCCTCCGACATAGGCCGCCTGAAGCACGTGCAGATTGGCGCACGCCCCCACCAGCGCCAGCGACCACACCCATTTTCCGCGCACGGCCAGCGCCACCGCCACCACCAGCGGACCGGCGACGACGCTGCTCGCCGTCACGTGGTTTCCGATGATGTAGTTCGCCCCAACGAGGGGATCTCCCATGCCGGCCAACAGGATGATCGCGAGTGCGCAGGTGCCGCCATTTCCGCCCAGGCACCGCGTCAGCACACCGATGGCGAGGAAGAAGAGAAAGTTGAAGAAGGCCACGCCCGCCGTCATCACCTGGAGACCCATGGGCCGGTCCAATGGAACCAATCGCCCCACAAGGTGCCAGAACCAGGTCGGTTGGTGTTGCACGACACCGACGAACGCATCGGCGGCAAACAGGCCCGGCTCGGCGACGGCCATCGCCACCGGCAGGCTGTCGTGTTGGCTGCCGGTGAATTCGGTCGGAACCTGTTGGAGGACAAGCGTCATCGCCGTGGCGAAGATCGCCGCCGCCACGATGCCCGGGAGCACGGAAAGTCGCGAATCCATGGCTGCTTCTCGCGTGGTCCCACCAACGGTGGCAAGGTGGACCGGTGTTTCGTGGAGGGGATCCCTCCACCCTGGGCGGATCTGACCAAAACCAAACAGATAGTTCCCCGGTCGTGCTTGCCCCTTGAGGGGGCCCGAACGGAGCCTCCTCGCGTTTGAACGGGGGGGGGCGCGCCGTCCCCGACCATGGGCACCGACCGGGGCCCGGGATGCCCACCACCCCATGATCCGATTCACAGGGAGAGCAGTTCCATGACGATCATTGAAGTCATCACAGCCCGCGAAGTCCTCGACTCGCGCGGCAATCCCACGGTGGAGGTCGAAGTCCTCCTCGATAGCGGCGCGCTGGGCCGTGCGATGGTCCCGAGCGGCGCCAGCACGGGCGAGCACGAAGCGCTCGAACTTCGCGACGGCGACAAGTCGCGCTACCTCGGCAAGGGCGTCCTCAAGGCCGTCGAGAATGTGAACGAGGTGATCGCCCCGGAGCTTCTCGGGCTTGATGCCTCGGAACAGACGACCATCGACAAGTTGATGCTGGATCTCGACGGCACGCCGACGAAGAGCAAGCTCGGCGCCAATGCCATCCTGGGCGTTTCGCTCGCGACGGCCCGCGCGGCCGCCGAGGCCCTTGGCCTCCCTCTTTACCAATATATCGGCGGTGTGAACGCCAAGACGCTGCCCGTTCCGATGA
This sequence comes from uncultured Candidatus Sumerlaeota bacterium, assembly GCA_964440195.1. Lineage (GTDB taxonomy): Bacteria > Sumerlaeota > Sumerlaeia > SLMS01 > JAHLLQ01 > CAYTRP01. Next base: position 631 of record CAYTRP010000493.1, on the reverse strand, counting down.
TGAACATCCTCAACGGCGGCGCGCACGCGGACAACACGGTCGATTTCCAGGAATTCATGATCATGCCCGTCGGCGCGGCGACGTTCCGCGAAGCGCTGCGCATGGGCGCCGAGACGTTTCACGCGCTCAAGAGCGTGCTGAAGGGCAAGGGGCTCAACACCTCGGTCGGCGACGAGGGCGGCTTTGCCCCGAACCTTTCCTCGGTGACCGAGACGCTCGACACGATCATGGCGGCCATCGAAAAGGCGGGCTTCAAGCCGGGCGAGCAGATGCGCATCGCCCTCGACGTGGCCAGCTCGGAGCTGTTCGACAAGGCGAAGAAGAAGTACGTCTTCAAGAAGTCCACGAAGGAAGAGATGACGAGCGAGCAGATTGTGGAGTTCTATGGGAAGTTGTGCGCGAGCTATCCCATCATCTCGATCGAGGACGGCTGCGACGAGAACGACTGGGACGGTTGGAAGCTGCTGACGGACAAGCTGGGCAAGAAGGTGCAAATCGTCGGCGACGACCTCTTCGTGACCAACACGGAGTTCCTTGCCAAGGGCATCAAGCTCGGCTGCGCGAACTCGATCCTGGTGAAGGTGAACCAGATCGGCACGCTGACCGAGACGCTCGACGCGATCGAGATGGC
>CAYTRP010000492.1:0-2902 GCA_964440195.1 uncultured Candidatus Sumerlaeota bacterium | reverse complement strand
CGGGAGATGGTCAACAGCGCCTTTGACGATTACCCCGACGACGAGACCTTTTGTGCCTGGTGCACCGGCGTCGCGCACGGCACCGACTTGCAGGAAGCCGATGTCATCCTGGCCCGCTTCCTTGAGCGCTTTCCCATGTCCCTGTACCCCGTGCAGGTGGACTGGGCGGAGCGTCAGGCCCGCCGCAACCTTTTCGACGATGCCACCAACGAGGCCCGTGCGTACCTCAACCGCGTCCACGAGCAGGGCATTTCCCTCCTCACGCAAAACCACGACGCTCTTCGCGATGGCTGCTCCCGCGCGTTCCTCCTCACGACGGCCGCCTATACAGAGGTTGGCGCGCGCAGCTACAGCCGTCGCGTCCTCGAATACGCGATGCTGCTCCAGATGGAGCCCTTCTGGCAGCACCGCTTCCGTGTCGAGCATCGCCGACTCGCCGAGGAAGCCCAGACGGCGGAAAACCGCAAGACGGACGCGGAGTGGGAAACCTTCTTCCGCGAGGGCAGGGGGGGCGACAAGCTCACCCGCCGCTGCGACCGCCTTCTGATGCCCGTGCTTTCCAAACGCGTCGAGACGATGGCGGAGTTGTTCCGCACCGATTCCGATTTCCGGGCCGACGACCGCGAAATCCTGCAGATGCTCTACCGCACGGACAACGGCAAGTTCATCCTGGTGTGACGGTGCTGGCCGCGATCGCCCTGGGGGCGAACATGGGGCCCCGGGAGCAAACCCTCGCGGAGGCGACCGAGTTGCTCGACGCCCACGCGCCCCTTGAAATCCTCTCGGTCTCCAGCCTCTACGAGAGCCCACCCTGGGGGGATGCCGACCAACCCGACTTCCTCAATGCCGTCCTGGTGGGGGAACTCGACGGCACGGCGGGGGATCTCTTCGCGCACCTCAAGGCCTGCGAGCAACGCCTCGGCAAGCGGGCCGTGCGCCGCTGGGGCCCGCGCGTCATCGACCTCGACCTGCTCGCCGTGGGCGAGACGGCCAGCACGGGCGAGCTGGAACTTCCGCATCCGCGAATGGCGGGGCGTCCCTTTGTCTATCTGCCGCTGCGTGAAGCCTGCGACGGATTGGCGCTCCCCGCCGGCTGGCGGGGTCACCTTGTGTCGAATCCCGACGGCCAGACGCTCGAAGCCGTCACGCGGCGCCGACCGCCGGGGGGAGTCTTTCCTTCCCGCCCCGTTCCCCGCGTGTGGGAGGCCCTCCTTTCCGGCCCCGGGCAAACGGAGCAGGTGGCCCGCGTCATCGGCCGGGGATGCAAGCCGGGGGATGTTTTGGCGCTGTCGGGGCCCTTGGGCGCCGGCAAGTCCGTCTTTGTGCGTGCTCTCGCCCGCGAACTTGGCGTCGAAGGGCCCATGCCGAGCCCGACCTTCACGCTTTGCCGCGAGTACCGTGGCGGGCGGCTGTCGCTGCAGCATTGGGACTTCTACCGCCTCGAATCGGAGGACGATCTGGAGTCCGCGGGCTTTCCGCCGGGCAGGGGCGAGTTCGACGTCCTGGCAGTCGAGTGGGCGGAGAGGTTTCCCGATGCCGTGACGGGCGAGCGCGTCACGCGTGTTGCCCTCGAAACGGTTTCCGGTCATGGCGACGCGCGGCGGCTCCGCGTGCGCTTCGCCCCGGGTTCGGTGGCCATGCGCGCTGCCTTTGCCCAGACCCCGCCCTCCGGGAGTGTCGAATGCTGATTCTGGGATTGGAAACGTGCACTCCGAGTGGCGGAATGGCCGTTCTCGAACGGGCGGAGGATGGCACCGGGCGCGTGCTCGCGTCGGTGATGGTGGTCTCGGGCAAGGCCCAGAGCCGCCTTTTGGCGGCATCCGTGGCGGACATGCTCAAGGAACTGGGACTGGCCGTCGACGCCTTGGACGTCGTCGCCGTTTCCCACGGGCCGGGGTCGTTCACGGGCGTGCGCGTCGGACTTTCGCTGGCCAAGGGTTTGTGCCTGCCCCCCGGCGGACCCCGGCTCGTCACGCTTTCGAGCCTTCAGGCACTGGCGTGGCAGGCCTTTTCCGGCGAGGACGTCTCCGCCGTGGTGGCGATGCACGACGCGCTGCGGGGAGAGGTTTATGCCCGGGTTGTTAGTGTCAGCAATAATAGCTTAACACATGACGATGACAAGGACGAAGTCTTGTCGGTCGAGGCCCTCATGGACCGCTGGCCCATGCGCGCCCTCGTGGCGGGCGAGGGCGCGTTTGTTCACCGCGACGCCCTAATGGAACGACTCGGCGAGCGGGTGGTTTGGCCCCGGCCGGACCGGGCGCTTCCCGACGCGCGCGCCGTCGCAATGGTTGGCGGGATGTTTGCTGCAGGGGGCCGCTATGCGGATGTGCCGCAGGCGGGACCGCTCTATCTGCGGGATGCGACGGTAAAGTTGAAGCAGCGTTGACTGTAACGCGGTTTGGATCCATACTGGAATCACGAGTATTTCTTGTGCGAGGATGTGCCGGGGGATTTATGGGACCTTTTGATCGCGACATGCACGACCGCGTCCGGCGACACGCACCGGGCGATGCGGCAGGCTTTGGAGAGGGCGATCCGGACTCGGGACCGGACTCGATGGAGTACCTGCGCAAGCTCGAGGATTCGGTGCGCACGGGGCGTCTGGAATACAAGGAGCGCGTGCAGTCGACCACCCGGCTGAATCGCACCATCAAGCAGGTGCCGGAGAAGGAAGTGGTCATCCGCGGCGTCCAGAACGACATCGACAAGGCGAACATTCCCATGCCGGGCCAGCAAATCCGCGCCCGCGCCCGCCAGGCTGCCGCCGGACGCACGGAGCGCCCCGTCACCCCGGGGACCGACGGCTCCTTTGCGGTCGGCACGATCCTGCGGTTTGAGGACCATAGCCTGGGGGTTTTCAAGGACGCCCGCACGGACAAGGACTACGAGGTGGTTTACC
>CAYTRP010000491.1:0-2902 GCA_964440195.1 uncultured Candidatus Sumerlaeota bacterium | reverse complement strand
TGTCACTTGTCATGGTTAGGCACTTTGGGTGACCTCTTTTGACTGTCACATGGCCGATAAAGGATGAAGGATGAATCGAGGTTCGGGGATCGGGGTTCGGATCTGGGAGTTGGGATCTGGGGACTCGGAGTTGAAGGTTCAAGAAATTTATCCTTCATCCTTTATCCTTTATCCTTCGTCCTTGCCCGTCACCAGTTCCGGTACCTGCTTCTTCGATGCCACAATCTCATCGATGATATGAAAATCCCTGGCTTCTTCCGGCGTCATGAACCGGTCGCGATCGCAGGCGGCGGTGATCTCCTCCACCGTCTTGCCACAGTGCTTCGCCATAATCTCGTAGAGGCGCTCGCGCACGCGGATCATTTCGCGCGTTTGGATCTCGATGTCGATCGAGGTGCCGCGCGATCCGCCGCTGGGCTGATGGATCATGATGCGGGCGTGGGGCAGGGAGTAACGCTTTCCCGCCGCGCCGGCGAGCAAAATGACCGCGCCCATGCTGGCGGCTTCGCCGATGACGATGGTGCTGACCTCCGGACGGATGAACTGCATCGTGTCGTAGATCGCGAGACCCGATGTGATGACGCCACCCGGCGAATTGATGTACAGGCTGATCGGCTTGTCAGGGTCCTGGCTCTGCAGGAAGAGGAGCTGCGCCGTCACGAGGTTCGCCAACCGGTCGTCGAACTCGCGGTTGATCAGGACGATGCGGTCGACGAGCAACCGTGAGTACAAGTCGAATACCCGCTCGCCCCGGTCGGTCTGCTCGATGACCCGGGGCACGGGAATATAGTAGATCTCATCCTCGTCCTGCGCGAGGGGCATGGGAAGCGCGCCCTGCCCGCGATCAAGCAGGCGCTCCCATGTGGCGCGTGGCGCGGAGCGAACCGCCGGTGTCGAAAGAGGGCCCAAACCCATCAGGACTCTTCGCCTTCCTCTTCACTCTGCATGGCTTCCGCCGCCTCCTCGATCTGGGCGGCTTCGGCACTGCCGGGCTGGACTTCCGTGATCCTTGCCGAGGAGATCAGCTTGTCGTTCACCTTCTTGATGCGCAAATCGCTGCGAAGGCCTTCGAGCTGCTTGCGGGCCTCGAGCTGGGCGCGAATGGCGAGGGGCTTGCGGCCCTGCGCCTCGGCGATGCGCGCGATCTCGGCCTCCACTTCCTCGCCGGTCACGTCCATCTCGAAGAAGCGGCCCAACTGGTCGGCCAGAAGCATGTTCTTCGCGTCGCGGCGGGCATCCTGCTGCGCCTTCTGCAGGAACTGGGACACGACGTCGCGTTCGAGCGAGCGGAGCGTGAGGCCGTACTGGTTCAGGCGCTGCTCGGTTTTGCTGATGGAGTTGTCGGCGAAGCGGCGGATGAGCGCCGTCGGGATGTCGAAGGAGATGCGCTCGGAGAGCAGTTCGTAAACGCGCGCCAGAATCTGGGCGCGGTGGGCCTGCTCGCGGTTGTTCTCGAGATGCTTGAGGACGTCGGCGCGCAGCTCGGCAAGGCTCTGGAACTTGGTGGAGAGATCCTTGGCGAATTCGTCATCCAATTGCGGAAGAACGCGCTTCTTGATCTCGTGAAGCCGGATGCGGAAGGCGCACTTGAGGTCCGTGCCGTCCTGCTGGCGGATGGTGACGTTTTCGACCAGGAAATCGTCGCCCGCCTTGTGACCGGCGAGCGCGGCGGCGACCTCCGGGGGAAGCTGCTTCGCCGGGTTGGCCATGTACGTCTGGTCGTCGCAGAACTTGAAGAGGCGGCCGCCGTCGACATCGTGGACGGCGGCGTTGACGACGGCACCGTCCTTCTCCTGATAAACATAATCGGCGTCAACGGGCTCGAACGTGGCGTTCTCGGTGCGGAGGTCCTCAAGGGCCTGATCCACCCGCGCGTCGTCGATCACCTCCTCGATGACGGTGGCTTCGAGATTCTGGAGAGCCTCTTCGGTGATGACGATCTCGGGGCGCACCTCAAGGATGATCGTCAGCGTGGCGTCGCCGCCGATGCTGCCCTCCCAACCCTCGTACATGGGATCGCCGAAAACCTCGTGGCTCTTCTCCTTGGCCACGAGCTGGGCGATGCGGGGCGTCATCTTGCGCATGGCCTCGTCGGCGGCGGGCTTCTGGAAGCGGCTGCGCACGATTTCCACGGGCGCCTTGCCCTTGCGGAAACCGGGGATGGAGACCTCGCGCTTGTATTCGTTGATGACCTTTTCGGTCCGTGCCTTGAGAATGTCGGCCGGGATGCGGACCTTGTAGCGGATCTGGGAGCCGGGCAGAGTCTCGGAGGCGGTCACCTCGTGGGGGATCTGCTCGTCCTTCTGCTCGAGCAAGGCGGTCAGGGTGGAACCATCGCCCTCCTCGGGCGCGAGGCAGATCAGGTCAAGGGAGTGTGTCTGGAGCATGGGGCGGGAAGGGGTCTCCTCCTAAGAGTCTGGGCCGGGGATTGCGGGGGGGCGGGTGCCGGGTGGGCAAGCGGGGAATGAAGCGGTTATGGGCTTGCCGTGGGGCGCCGGATTGGGACTAACAACCGGCAAATTGAATGCAAGGAAGCGCCGTCATGTCTCTGGACCCCAAAAAAGCCGTCGAAAAGGCGAAAGCCGCCCTTCTGGAACTCTATGGAGATATTTCGTTGGAGGCGCTTGTCCTCGAAGAGGTCTCGCCCGGCGACGATGAGCGAACATGGGAAGTCACGTTGGGATTCATCCATCCCTCGCTGACCTGGCTGGTTCCCGGCGAAGGTGAGAAGCCGATGGGGGCACTCGACGTTCTGCGCGGCATTCGGGCCTTTGAATCCCGTGTCCTGAAAACCGTCGTCATCGACGCCGAAGACGGCCGGGTTCTCGGGATGAAGGACAAGCGCCTGCTGGCAACGGCGGGGTAGCCGCCGGAATGAAGTTCGCACGGGCTGAAAACAGCG
>CAYTRP010000490.1:0-2912 GCA_964440195.1 uncultured Candidatus Sumerlaeota bacterium | reverse complement strand
GCGGAGAAGCAGCGGGGGAGGGGCATTGCTGGACCTTGCCAGTCACGACATTGACCTCCCCCGCTGCTTCTCCGCTTCTTCCAATCGGGCGGCCCCGACTCCGCCGTGGAGAATACCGTCCGTATTCCAAGAAGATTCCCCATGGAACGGGAGCGCGCATGGCGGCGGAGCTGAACCACCAAGGGATGAAACCGGTAGTTGAAGCCCACCATCAGGCGCTGACGCGCGGAAGGAAGACCCGCCAACGCGCGCGCCCCCCCGACATCCGCGGCGAGGGGCTTCTCCAGATAGACGCTGCTGCCGGCCAACAACGCCATTGTGGCCATCGACGCATGCAGGCCACTGGGCGAGGCGATGAGCACGGCCTCGGCCGGGTGCTTGGCAAGTGCCTCCTCAAGAGTCGGGCACTTCGCGGCCCGGGGCACCAGGCGCGAAGCGACTTCAAGTGCATCCCGGGAAGAGTCCACCAACGCAACGACGCGCGCACCGGCACGGCGCGCGAGATTGGGAAGATGGACCTGCGTTGCCAGTCTTCCGCAACCGGCAACGATGAAGCGAATGGGAGGTGGAGTCACTTGGCGACCTCCGGCTGTGGTGCGGGCGTCAGCGGAGAAGCCGCCTCCCTCAACGCCGGAGGCGTGGTCGATCCGCGCAGGAGACGATAAATCGTCCGCCGATCGGCATGGGCAAGCTCTCCCGTCATCACGAAAACCAGCATTGCGACGACAAACAGCAGCAACGCCTTGCCGGCGAGAAAGACGAGGCCTTCGCCCGGCATGATGGATCCGGCCAAAGTGACCGCCACAATGACCACCAGGGATCGGGTTGCGGAGAGCCACGGAATGGACATGGTGCGAATGGTCATGAGCACGGCCATGAAGCAGGCGACACCGAGCCACGCCACGATCGCGTATCCTGCCGCGGCACCGATCGGCCCGTAGATCCACAGCCCCGAAATCACGGCAATCGGGGCGGCAACGACGTAGGCAACGGCAAAGCGGGCCGCGAGGACGGCCATGTCGAGGCCTGCCAGGAATGCCGTCCCGAGCGCGATCCAGACGCGGCCGGCACAGGCCGCGAGCAGGAATGGCAGAATCGCCGCCGCGGGTCCAAAGGCCTCGCCAAGCACCACTTCGGTGATCCCCGCCGAAAGCAGGGCCGCGATCGCAACCAACGGCAACGCGAGGCAGCCAAGCCGGATCCAGCCGGAGGCCCCTTGCGCCGCCAATGCGACACCACGCTGTTTGCGTTGCGTGGAAACAGTCGAAAGGATGACCGGCATCAGGGCCATTCCGAGGAACCCCGGCACGAGTGCAAGATTGGCGGCGCCCGCATACCATCCCGCCACCTCGCCGCCAACGGTTGCCTTGACGATCACAATGTCCAGGCCGTCGGCCAACTTGAGGCAAACCGCCGCGACGAAGAGCGGTAGGGAGGATATTGCCAACACTCGTGTCGAAACCCGTGGCCCTCGCAGGGGAAACCGGCGCAGCGAACGGGCGACGAGAAGTTCCAGGATCGAGGCGCCCAGCCATGTCAGCGCGGCCTCGGGCACTCCACCGCCCATCCAGACAACCAACCCGATCAGGCTCACGCGGGTGAGCGCGCGCGCGACGATGATGACGGCCCGCCGCCCGAAGGAATCCTGGCCGGCAAAGACCTGCAAGTAAATCTGGCTGCGGAGAAAGACCGGGACATCCAGGGCCAGCACGGCGACAAGCCAGGCAAGGTCCGGCATGCCAAGGGCGCTCGCAATGGGCCACGCAAGAAGGGCAAACCCGAGCGCAAACGCTCCACCCACGTAAAGGCCGCTGTGAAGGATCGTCCTTGCCACGGCCTGCCACGCGTCCGCCTCGGCGACGGCCTTGATCGTTGCGCGTGAATAAAATCCCGCGAGCCCATATTCGACCCAGCAAAGCACCGTGATGAGGACGGCATACTGACCGTATCCGGCGGGCCCCAGCAGGCGCGCCAGCCACGCCATCGCCAGAAGGCCAAAGGCGAGGACGGCCGACTGCGCGCCCAGTTCCCAGGTGGCGCTCCGGAACGCCGAACCACGGCGAACAAGGGGTCCGTCAGCCGGCATCTACCATGGTCCTGGCTGCGGATGGGATCTCGACGGCGCCATCCGCGTGCGATTTCTTCTCATTCCCGAGCACCTGCTCCTCGTAATAGGAGCGCTCGGTGTTGACCTCCCACAGGTCATGGGATTCTCCAAGCAGATTGCGCGCCGCATAGAGGCCGCAGAGCATCGAATGATCCTGGTTGTTGTAGCGATGCATGCCATTTCGCCCGATGGTTTGCAGGTTCGCGAATCCGGCGAGCCAGGCGCGCAACGTGTCGAGGTGCTTCCGGTAATCCTCGTCATACACGGGATAGGCGGCCAATTGGCGAATGACGGTGCCGTCGACGACCTTGCCGCCCCCGTCCAGGCCCAGGGCGTTGAGTTCGCGGGCGGCCAACTGCTTCAACCCCTCGTCGTCCATGGACCACAGGTCGTCGCCCCGCGAGCAGAAGTACTCCATGCCCAGGCTGGTGGTCTGCTTGTCGGGCAGCATGTCGGCAGACCAGTTCTTGAAGTTCTGGATGCGCCCCACCCGGACTTCCGGCGAGTGGACGTAGATCCAGTTGTCGGGAAACAGCTCGTCGCGATCAAGGATGATCACGACGATGAGGAAGTCCCTGTACTTGAGCGCGCGCGCGGCCTGCAGGATCTCCGCCGGGGGCGCCGGTTCCATGACCTCGACCAACTTGCGCAGCGGCATCGTGCTGATGAGGTTCTCGACTTCGAGGCACTCAACTTCGTCCCCGTGGCCAACCTCCAGGCTTATGATGCGGGAGCCATCATGGCGCAGGGACTTGACGCGGGCCCCAAGCCGCACACACTTTCAGTGTGCCTCGAGGAAAAACGA
>CAYTRP010000489.1:2249-2928 GCA_964440195.1 uncultured Candidatus Sumerlaeota bacterium | reverse complement strand
CTACGTCATCACGCCGCAGAACTTCCGCGAGCTGCCGGCCGCCTGCAAGATGGCGCGCGCGGCCGGCGTGTCCAGCGTGCGCGTCGGCGCCGTCTTCTCGGCCGACGGCGTGGCGCACGACGGCGAGCTGCTCGCCGAGATCCGCGCCGTCATCGCCGACGCACGCGCCCGCTACGGCGACCTGGTGCTCGAGCTCTTCGACCGCCGCATCGATGACCTGCGCGCCGGCTCGCCGACCGAGCCGCTGTGCGGCTACCAGCACCTCACCACCTACATCGGCGGCGACCTGGGTGTCTACCGCTGCTGCAACACCGCCTACACCCGCGCCGGCCAGCTGGCCACGCTGCACGACCGCCGCTTCGCCGACCTGTTCGGCCAGCCCGTCGCCGCGTTCGATGCGCGCAGCTGCCGCTACTGCCAGTTCCGCGGCCAGAACCAGGTCATCGCCGCCACGCAGCGCAAGCCCCATCACGTGGAGTTCGTGTGAAGCTGTCCATCTGCATGCCCTACTGGGAGCGACAGCAGGAGCTCGACCGCTCGCTCGCCGCCTACCGGCGGCTGTACGGCCCCCTGCGCCTGCAGATCTCGATCTGCGACGACGGCTCGCCCGCACCGGTGCGCGCGCCGGGCTGCGTGGTCACCCGGCTGCCGGCGAAGGTCATCGGCCTGAACCCCTGCG
>CAYTRP010000489.1:0-2239 GCA_964440195.1 uncultured Candidatus Sumerlaeota bacterium | reverse complement strand
CCGTCCAGGAACGCCCACAACACCCTGCTGGAGATCATCTGGACCCTGGTCCCGGTGCTGATCCTGGTGGTGATCGCGGTGCCGTCGATCCGGCTGCTCGCGAATCAATATGACCAGCCGAAGCCCGATCTGACGATCAAGGTGATCGGCAACGTGACCATCGCGGTGGTGCTGACCAACCCCGAGATCGAGCACCGCGACGACGTGCTTTGCGGCATGCTGGCGCTGCTGGAACAGCCGAACGACTACGTCACCGTGTCCTGCCGCGACGTGAACGGCATGTGGCTGGCCGGTCCCCAGGTGGACTACAGCAAGCACGGCCGCCTGCCGGTGCCGGCCGGGGCGCACTTCCACTTCTGCGCCATGCTCAGGCGCGAGCTGTTCGAGCGCGTCGGCGGCTTCGACGAGGCCTACCGCCACGGCCGGTCGTGCGACGACAACGACTGGCTGTGGAGCCTCGATGCCGCCGGCGCGCGCTTCCGCCTGGCGCCCGGCGTCGTGTGGCATCACGCCACACCGCATGCCTACGACGGCGTGCACGCCACCAACCGCGACCGGCTCGTGCGCAAGTGGGGGCACCGGTGGACCTGACCGTGGCCTGCGTGCTGCGCAGCGGCGGCGCCTACCGCGCCGGCCACGTCGCCGGCCTGCGTGCGCAGGTCGCGCACTGGCTGCCCGGCGCGCGCTTCGTCTGCCTGTCCGACGTGCCGGTGGATTGCGAGCGCGTGCCGCTGCAAAGCGACTGGCCCGGCTGGTGGGCCAAGGTGGAGTTGTTCCGCCACTTCACTGGCCGCACGCTGTACCTGGACCTCGACACCGTCATCGTCGGCGACCCCGCGCCGCTGGTCACCGGCGACTTCACGATGATCCGCAACTGGGTCTACCCGGAACTGTTCGCCTCGGGCGTCATGTCCTGGTGCGGCGACCACTCGCACATCACGCGCGCCTTCGAGCCCGTCGCGGCGCAGGTCATGGCCAGCTACGTCACGCGCGAGCGCTGGGGCGAGCAGGCCTTCATCGCCGAGCAGGCCGGCCGCGTGGTCGGCTTTCCGGCTGGGGCGGTGGCCAGCTTTCGCTACGGCAAGTTCCGCCGCGGCCAGCCGCCTGCGCGCGCCAGCATCGTCGCCTTCAACGGCACGCATCTGCCGTGGCACGGCCCCAGCTGGGCGCGTTGCTGGTGGGCCGGCACGAGGATGGCGGCATGAGCGCCACAGTCGTCTGCGTCCTGCGCGCCGGCCGGGACTTCGCGCCGCGCCACGTGCAGTGGCTCGCTGCCCAGGTGCCGGGCCTGGTGTGCCTGTCCGACCAGGCCGTGCCGGGCGTGCGCACCATCGCGTTGCGCAGCAGCTGGCCCGGCTGGTGGGCCAAGCTGGAGGCCTTCGACCCCGAGCTCGTGCCCGGCGACGTGCTGCTGATGGACCTGGACACCGTCGTGCTCGAGCTGCCGGCCCTGCCCTCGCGCACCACCGTGCTGCGCGACTTCTACCGCCCGCAGCTCATGCAGACTATCGCCCAGGCTGGGCTTAATAAGCCTCATGGTTTCCTCCTGCGAATAATGCGTATACCGGTCAATTTCACCGAAAGTATTGAACTGCTGCAAAAACACGCCCTTTAATCCTGTTCTTTCCTCCACGGTACGGCTCACAGCTGCTTTCAGCGACTCTCCGGCAAAAATTCTTCCCCCGGGCAGGCACCACTTTCCTGTACCTTTCCATTTCAGAAGTAAAACCACCAGGCGGTCGTTTCTGAAACCAAACAGTACACAATCCAGCGAAACTTCTTTCAATATGTTTTTAAAAGTGTCTTTGTCCATAAATGGTGAAGAAATTCTCTTGATAAAAAATTAATGCGTAAAATCTACGCATTAATAATTAAATGCCTAATATTGTTCAGGTTTAACACACCGGCAAATTTAAACGCAAGCACCTGAATACGTTAACTATGATTAAAAAATTACCTTTTTACCTCTCCGTTTGTCTGTTTACAAGCGGCCTGTTTGCTCAGGCACCCGAGGAAAACCGCTTTCAGAAGGTAGTCCTTGCCGAAGATCTGAATGAGCCTCTTGAACTGTCGGTATTGCCGGATGAACGCGTCCTTTTTATTGAACGGCATGGCCTGCTCAAGCTATTTGACCCGGCCACCGGCCAAACTACCGTAGCCGCCGAAATACCGGTAAGTACCAAATACAATCCCGGCCCTGACGGCGTGCAGGCTGAAGCAGAAGATGGTTTGCTGGGTT
>CAYTRP010000488.1:0-2928 GCA_964440195.1 uncultured Candidatus Sumerlaeota bacterium | reverse complement strand
CCGCGTAGAAGAGGAACCTCGCGAGCGCCACGCCCCCCACCCTCAACCCGCTGCGCACGGGCCGGCGCAGGATCTGCTTCGCGATCACCGGTAAAAACCTTGGGGCAAGCACGCCTCGACTCCGTTGGATGGACTCTTAAAAACCCGAACCGCGTTCACTCCCCCACCGCCTGCCCAACCTCCACCTCCACCTGCTCGACGAGGCGCCCCTTCTCCAGGTGCAGCGTCTGCTGCGCCCACCCGCTCGCCTCGGGATCGTGAGTGACCATGATCAATGTCCGCCCCAGCTCGCGGTTCAGGTCCTGCAGCAGCGCGAGGATCGATTCCGCCGAGGACCGGTCGAGGTCCCCCGTCGGCTCGTCGGCAACGATGATGCGAGGATCCGTCACGATGGCGCGCGCAATGGCGACGCGCTGCTGCTGGCCGCCCGAGAGCTGGCGCGGGTAGTGGTCGTGCCGGTCGGCAATGCCCGCCAGCTCCAGCGCCGACGAGACCTTCGCGTGCCGCTCCTTGCGCGTCAGCGGATGCAGCAGCAGCGGCAGTTCCACGTTCTCGTAGGCCGTCAGCACCGGCACGAGGTTGTACAACTGGAAGATGTAGCCCACGTATTCGGAGCGCCATGCCGCCAACCGCGACGCCGACAGCCGCGCGATGTCGTGGCCGTCGATCGCCAGCGAGCCACTCGTGGGCCGGTCAATCCCCGCGATCAGGTTGAGCAGTGTCGTCTTTCCGCTCCCCGAGGGTCCCATCAGCGCAAGGAACGTCCCCGCGTCGATCGACAGGTCCAGCTTGTCCAGCGGCGTGATCGTGCTCGTCCCGCGCTTGTACGTGCGTGTCAGTTCCCGGCATACGATAAAGGACATCGCCACACTCCCTCAGGATCCCGGCGTCGCCACGCGCACGCGCGACCCGGCCTTCAGATTCTCCGTGCCTGCCGTCACCACGAGGTCGCCCGCCTGCAACCCGTCCGCGATTTCCACCCATCCCTCCCGCTCGCCGCCCCCCAACCGGACCGCGCGCCGCCGTGCCACGCCATGCTCCCCATCGAAGCGGCTTACCACCCACGCATGACCCGCCTTCACCGCGTCGCGTGGCGCGTAGAGCGACGTGCCCGTTGCCCCCCCGGGCGCGGCCTCCAACACGGCGAGGAAGCGCACGCGCGCCAGCATTTCCGGCCGCAGCAGGGCATCGGGGTCCTCGATCCTCACCTTGGCCTGCAGGGTGTTTCGCTGGATGTCGGCCTGGTGGGCGATGCGGGACACATGACCCTGGAACACGCGGTCCGGCAACACTTCCACCACCACTTCCGCCGCCTGGCCGGCGGCGATCTTGCCCGCCTCGGCCAACGGCACATCGACTCGCACTTGCAGGTGCGCTGGATCGTACACGCTCACGATCTGGGCCGAATGCTTGTCATCCGTCCCCAGCATCACCTTCCCGCCGGGCTCGACAAAGCGCTGCACCACGATGCCGTCGCAGTCCGACCTCACCTCCAGCCGGCTCGCGCGCAGCTCCGCCTTGGCCAACTCCGCGCGCGAGCGGATCAACTCCGCCTCAACGCGGGCCACCAGCGCATTCCCAACGCCCAGGGCTTCCACCTCGCTCGTCCGCAAGTCCCGCTGGGACACCGCCGCCTTCAGCTCCGCCTCGGCACTCCTGATCTGCGCGCCAACCACCTCGACCCGGTGCTTCATCGCCTCGACCGAGGCTTCCTGGGCCTGCATCCGCGTGCGCGCATTCGTCACCTCCGCCTCGGGCGCCACATTCGACTCTCCCAGCGAGCTGATCCGCTTGTGGTCGCTGCGCAACCGCTCGAGATCCGCTTCCGCCGAACGTATCTCGGCCTGCAACTGCACCAGCAGGGCGCGGTTCTCGGCGATGTGCGCCTGTGTCACGGCCACGTTCCGCTCGTGCTCGACCGGATTGTCCCACACCGTCTGGGCCGCCGCCAAGCGCGCCTTTGCTTCCACCAACAGCGCCTCGCGGTGATCCGCCTCCGCGCGCGCGCTGTTCAGATCCAGCAGGGCGTCCTCCGGAACCAGGCGCGCCACCACCTGCCCCTTCTCCACCCGGTCTCCCTCCAACACCAACACCTCCCGCACGATGCCATCCGTCAGCGCCGGCACATGGCGCAGGTACGGATCGGCCTCGATCCATCCCGACGCCTGCACCACGGACGTTCCCGGGCGCCTGCCCGCGCCCTCGCGCTCCACCACGGGCACCGCGGTCACGGCCAGCGCCGGCACCAGCGCATCCCCCGCGGAGACCATCAACAGGATCACGATTCCCAGCAACACCGCGCCGGGCAGCACCACGCGCGTCGCCCAACGAAACGGAGGATGGGGCACCGAGGCCTGGATGGCTTTCGATGTCCCGCCGCGCGACAATGACAGCAGGTGTCCGCGCCTTTTGGCCGTGTGACTCATCGTTCCCACCTCCGTCGTTCGTTGGTCATGCAAACGAACCCGGCGGCCCCCTTTCAAAGGACCGCCCGATTCCCGCCCGGGGCGCGAGAATCCGTCAGGAAGGGAGGGAGATCAAATCAGAAGGAGACAGTTCAGGAGATGCCGTCGCGCGGGAGGCGGCCAACCCGCTTCCCCCTCGTGCGAGGGCCAACCCTCCGTGCTCTCACGCACGGGGATCGACGCACGGCGCGCCGCATCGGCGCCATCGCAAACAGAGGCGCACGGGGGCGCCGCCGGGAAGGTCTGAAGAACGACACCCTGCGGCCCCGCGCCACGGCACCACTCCAGCGAGCAGCCGCCCGCTGGCGCATGATCGCCGTCCTGGTCCGGATGTCCGGGAGACGAGTCGGGCGCTCCCGGCCCGCAACAGCCACCTCCTCCCGCCACAATGGTCGCGGCGGGAGACGTCACATCGCCCGAACACGGCTTGGCGCACACGCCCGCCATCGCCAGCACCGGGGCC
>CAYTRP010000487.1:0-2941 GCA_964440195.1 uncultured Candidatus Sumerlaeota bacterium | reverse complement strand
CGGTGAGGGTCGGCATCATGGCCTCGCGTGGTTGAATCAGGATCAACGAGTCTGGAAAAGAGAATCAGACCGGGCGGCGGTTGTCAAGGTTGGAGCGCCCGCGCAAAGGGGAGAATGGCGACGCAGATGGGGTGATGGCTCAGGGCGGACGATCCTCGCGCTTCCTGACCAAGGATCATGCACGCGGGGGGGGCGCTGAGAGAACCGGCGGATCGACGTGGCTCGTGATCTCTCCACTCCAACCCAGCATCTTCGCCAGTTAACCACGCCCACCACTCACAAAAAACTATAAGTGTTACTGGAGGATATGCATGACGAATGGATAGGTGAATTGGTGGAATCAAGGTGTCATTTGCCTATCAAGCGCTCCCGAAATCTTGGGATTGCCCATGACAACAAGTAGGTGTGTACTGTTAAGAGCGAAGTTAAATAGAGAAGTGGAGAAAAAAGTGACATTATCGTCCGTCTAAACACGTTCCGGGAAATGCCTGCGGAAGGCCGAATAGTGTCATGTGCCCAATAGAGCGTCAACGCCAATCGTAATTGCCCATTCTTGGCGAGAGACTCGATAATTTCACTTGCTATCAAACCATGCTCGTAACTGGAAATGGCGAATTTCCCGTAAGAAGAGCGAATTAATATCCTAAATGCCCGAGTTAATTTCAGCAATTTCAATTTGCGGTACGATGGTGCCTCAAGAATCTTGTCCAGAAACCGAGTTGCCACGACATAGACCTTCGGGCTTATTCGTGAGTCGCGCCTCCAGTTACCTAAGCATTCGCGCTTTACATTCTCCTTCCACGATCGACTACTTTCCTCAACGGCTGATAGCTCTATGTCTCGTCCATTCATACAGACTCTCCGTTTCCTCAAAATCCCATAATAAAATCAGCCCATTCACCCTGTTTGCCCCAGTAAGCACCTGCGGTTCCTGGCGGCGGCCCTTGAGGACGCCTGTTCGTGATGGGATTGATCACGGTGTTTTGAATTAGAGTACCTCCGACAATTATGATGGCAGCTCCAGCGCCTCCTTTTCCGCCTCCTGGAGGCGGAGGACGTCTCCTGCGTCTGTCATTGTCGACTTGAACCTGAGGTGGTGGTTGTCGTGGCCCCTTCATTGTGGGCCCTCCGGGCCCCACATCACCGGAGCCACCAATTGTTGCAGCGATTGAAATGATGATGGCCACAATGTCTTTCTTGCTGATCTCTCCATCCGGGTCCACAAAACTCACCGGATTCCCCTCCGCGAACCCATACGGATGTTCAATCATGGGCGGGTAGGGCGCGGTGCTGGTGAAGACGCCCAGCGCCGGGTCGTACCAGCGTTGGTACATATACGTCAGTTGCGCCGCCGGGTCGTACTCTTTTGTGTTTTGGCCCCACCCTGCCCGGTTCGCCGCCGACGCCCACACGCCGCCGTCCCACGAGGCCAGCCGGTTGCGCTCGACGATGGGGGAGTTGGAAAAGGCCGGGCTGGCGGTGGTGTTCGGCATCGGGGCCACGCGCGGTTGGGAGGCAAGCAACGATTGCAGAAAAGAGAGCAGACCGGGCGGCGGTTGTCAAGGTCGGAGCATCGTCGCCAAGCTGAATCCTGAATCGCCCCATGCGTTTCCACCCATCTCCCGAGTGTGAAAGGAGCGCTTCGCGCGCTTGATGCGTTGACGGCGCGGGGCCGGGTTCCGGACGCTTTCGGCGCTTCGCGACTCCACGCTGGTATCCGATTCTCTCATGGCTTCACGCACACAGCCGCGCCGCGAGCGCTCCCCCTCCCCCGCCCGGCTCGCGGCTTGGGAGACGTTGCGGCACGCCTGGAATCCCCGAGGCCCCGGCATTTCGGATGTTCTTGAATCGCAATCGAGTGCCTTGAGGCTCGATTCCCGGGATTTGGGACTCGCGCGTGAAATTGTCCATGGAGTCCTCCGTCGGCGGGCACTCCTCGACAAAGCACTCGAGCGCCACTTGTCCGAGCCCCTCGCCCGGCTTCCGCCAGAAGTCCATGACGTGCTGTTGACGGGAGCCTATCAGCTTCTGTTTCTTGACAGGGTGCCCCCGCACGCGGCGGTTGCCGAATCGGTCGAACTCTTGGCCTCGTCGGTCTCCACGCAGCGTTATCGGGGCTTGGCCAATGCCGTCCTCCGCCGGGTTGCAGCCGAGGGACGGTCGTCTCTGTTAACGGTGGAATGGCAGGTTCGGGAGAGCATGCCCCAGGTCGTCATGGAGGCGCTTTCGGGCTCACTGCCGGCAGAGGAATGGGAAGCGTTTGCCGTTGCATCGAACTCGCAGGCTCCTCTCTGCATCCGGGTCACGCGCTCCGGCAAGGAGAGCCCCGAATTCCGGAAGCGGCTCGCAAATCGTCAACTCCGCGCAGCCGGTGAAGAGGTCACCCTTCGTCCATCAACCTTGGCCGGCGAGGATTGCTGGCTCATCGAAAGTGGAGGATTCATCCCTTCCCAGGTTGCAGGCTTTGCCGAGGGTTGGTTCACCATTGAGGATGAAGGTGCCCAGGTCGCCGCATTGCTGGCCGGCGCGGGGCAGAAGGGACCGGTACTCGACCTGTGCGCCTCGCCGGGTGGAAAGACGTCGCATCTGGCTGATCTTTTTCCCACCACGGAGCGCCTCGTTGCCTCGGACGTCAACGAGGGGAAGCTAACAAAGCTCCGGGAAACGCTGACAAGACTGGGATTAGCCTCACGCGTCGAGACAATGCTTTCACGCAAGACCCTCGGTGGCGGGTTTGCGAAGACATTTGGCACCGTGCTCGTGGACGCTCCCTGCAGCGGGCTCGGGACATTGCGCCGCCATCCCGAGATCCGCTACCGATTCGGCAAGGAAGGTCGCTCGCAAGTCGTGCAAACTCAGCAAATGCTACTGCGCGAAGCGGCCCGGGTCGTGCGTCCCGGCGGCGGCTTGGTCTATACGGTCTGCACCGTCAACGAAGCGG
>CAYTRP010000486.1:0-2943 GCA_964440195.1 uncultured Candidatus Sumerlaeota bacterium | reverse complement strand
GCGATCTCGATGGCAAATGCAACGAAGCCGGTGACGATTGGTTCGCCGCTGCCATACTCGAGCGGCCGGCCCCCAAAGCCACACTGCCCAGGACCTATGAACTGCTGATGGGGCGCATTGCTTACGCGGGCGATGAAATAGGCAACGGCGCGTATGATTTGGACCGCATCCTCGCGAAAACCATCCGCTACGAGAACGAGACGCTTGCCGGCAAGAATCTCGACTGGCGCGGACGGATAGTCTCGGTGATCTCCAATTACGGCGGCAGTGGATGGGATACCTCGTTCAAGGATTACGCGGAGCAGGCCGGCGTCCCCTTCGAGCACCACTCGACGAGCTGGCACATGGCTAACAGCAATTTCCCTATTCCGGACATGATTCCGGAAAACTACCAGAGCGTCTGGCCCGGTCGATTTCCACTGCAACAGCAAATGTTCTTCAAAACGCGCCCGTATGGCATGATGGCGACCATGTCGCACGCCTCTAACCGCGGTTCGGAGGGGATCACCAGGCAAGTCGATCTGCTTAGCGAGATGGATGACCGTCACCCCTCGGTGGTGGGCGTCACCGGTTGCACCGCCTTCAGTCTTGGTGACAATTGCAACCAGGGTCAGTCCCACCTGCGGCGCGGTGCCATCTTCGCCTTTGGCACTCCTTGGTCCGGTAATAATGGTCAGCGGCTGACGCTGATGCATAAACTGCTCGAAGACCGCGACACCATCGGCGAATCGTTCAGCGCACTGGGAGCCGGACTCAATCTGGGGTGGTTTGGCGATCCATCCCTGCGCGTGCTGCCGCCCAAGGGCGAGCCACTGAGCGCACTGCAAGTGAACCCCTCGCTGGGCTACCACTATGAAGAACGCACGATGGACTTCACCCGGCCCATCAAGCCGGTGGCCAAAACTTACACCGTGACCAACCACTCCAGCCAGCCGATGACCCTGGAGATTTCCACGGGAGCAAACTGGCTTGCGGCCAGCGGTTCGAAGCTGGAAATCCAACCCGGAAAATCAGCCGAAGTGGAAGTGAAAACCAACGGTGCCGCGGATCAATTGCCTGCCGGTGCCCACAGCGCCGCCATTCGCTTCCGCGCCCTGGAGAACGGCCTGGTGGAAGAGCGCCGCTTGAACATGGTTCTGCAGCCGCTGGCTCTGGCTTCCTATCATTCATTCGATGTCGAGGAAATGCCGTCCACGGGGCGGCCGACCAAGACACCCGTGCGGTTCCGCGACTGGGCGATGGGGGATTTCCCGGGATGCGTTCCAGCCAATTCCGGCATGATCAATTTTCCGCCGACACCAGTTGCCAAGGCCGGTGCTCCCGCTCCTGAACCGACGATGACTTGGGAAGCGGACGGGAAAATCGGCGGCGCGCTGCGCTTCAATGGCAAGGGGCAGCCGTTGAGGGTCTCGACGTTGGATTACCTTTCCTGGCGCGGATTCTCCGCCTCGTTCTGGATCAAACTCGACGCGCTGCCCACGGCAAAGAAGCCTCTCGTCCTCCTGCAAGCGCCCTTGACGCTCACGGTGAATGACAAGGGTGAACTGACGATGGCCCGCGATGGCGAGCCGATGACGGTCGGCACCATGACCGCCGGCGCGTGGCATTGGATCCAGCTCCGCAGCGACCTGGGACGCGAGCAGGTGATGGCCGCCCTGGACGGCAGGAACGAGGTTGCGTGCGCGTCCCCCCCCAGCTTCTCGTTGGGCAACCGTCTCACCTTCAACCCTTTCGCCGGATGTCTTGATGAAGTGAAGATATGGTCGGGTGAAGGGTCCGAATCGGATCGTGCGGGAGAACTCCGTGTGGCTTCCGAAACCGTGTCCGTGGCCAATCCCGTGCCAGGTCAGCGCGCCTTGGCTTCCGTGGATTCGCGCTTGGAATGGCGCCCGATCAACCGGCCCGAGAAATCCAAATTCCAGGTTTACCTGGGGGAATCGGAAGCGGCCGTCGCCGCGGCCACCCCGGCCGGCAGCCCCAATGTGCTCATGATCGAAACGGACGAACCCAGGTTCACGCCCGCGCTTGCACCCGGCAAGAGCTACTATTGGCGCGTGGATGTGGCGGGCGAATCCTCCAAGGGACCGGTTTGGTCGTTCAAGACCCAGTCCGGACCGTTCCGCATTCTCCGCCCCGTGGCGGAAGGCAGTGCCGCCGCCAACCCGCTTATCTTCACGGATCCGCATCGCGGCCATCTCCTGCGCACGCCGACGCTGTATTCCTTCCAAGTGCCGGCAGGGGCGGATGCCACCAAGGCTTACCTCTATGTCAAAAGCTTCTCTTCCCAATGGCAGGCGATGCCCGAATTCGCGCTCTACAAAGTGGAGGGCGATCTGGAAGGCTGGAGCGGCGGAGGCGCCAATCCGGAGGCTTACGAAAAAGCGGCGAAAAAACTAATCGCTAACAGTGGTTTGGCGCACGGAGGCAACTGGCTTGATGTGTCCGCCCATCTCACCCCGGGCAAGCGCGTCTGTTTCGCCCTTGAAACGACTTCTCTAGCCAATCTCAACTTCTTCTCGCTGACGAACTCCGAATGCCGCGGCTTTTTCGGCAGCGGCCACATCGCCCAACTGATGACGCCCAAGCTGGTTCTCTTCGCCAAGGACGCGCCGCCGGTCGCCATCGCCGACGCGCTGCCCAAGACGGTGGATTTCACCGAAACCCAACACGCGGCGGATCTCGGCGCGTTGTTGCCAAAGAGTTCCGATTCCCTGGCGGTCACTTTCAGCCTCCGAGGCGCGCCCGATTGGGCGCAAATCAGCCCGGACGGCAAGGTCTCGCTGCGGGACGGCGTCCGGTT
This sequence comes from uncultured Candidatus Sumerlaeota bacterium, assembly GCA_964440195.1. Lineage (GTDB taxonomy): Bacteria > Sumerlaeota > Sumerlaeia > SLMS01 > JAHLLQ01 > CAYTRP01. The sequence goes on along the minus strand of CAYTRP010000486.1, from coordinate 143 downwards.
TGACGATTTGGATTTCGGCGGCTACGACTCCGTGCTTTGCGTCCGGCTTGCCGACGGGCAGACCTTCGAGCGTCCGTTCAAAATCCGCATCCCCGTGCCCGAAGTGCGTATCCGCATCGCCCGCGCCACCGACAACACGCTCT
>CAYTRP010000485.1:0-2955 GCA_964440195.1 uncultured Candidatus Sumerlaeota bacterium | reverse complement strand
CATCGTGCCGAGGTCCACAAAGGTCGTCTCGAACTTGATCGCCGGCGCGGCATTGATGCCGGGCTTGAGGGTTGGCCCCTCGATGGCCTTTCCTGCTTCGGTGACCGCGGGGCTTTTCTGCTCGCGGGTGGTGCGGGGGCCGGCGTTGTCTTGCAGCGCCAGCGGCTTGGCTTCGCGAGTGGTGCGCATCTCGGGCGGAAGCTCCGGGCCGATGGGGGCGCGGGCATTTTGCGCGGCAAGGCTCACCGGAACGGCCAAGAGAAGGGCCAGGGTGGAGGCATGGAATCGGAAGGAGGGAATCAGGCGCATGGGAGTCGCTCGGTCATACCGGAGTTGGGGGCTGCTTGGCTGGACATTTTGTCGAAGCTTCAGGAATGGAAGCTTGCAGGGTCGATGACTGCCCAGCCGAGGTCCATTTGCCAGTATTGGTCCACGGTGAGGGGGCGGTAGTCAAGGAAGAGACGAAGATTTACAGGCAAGCGGCAGGTACATGGTGCCCCCCTGATTTGGGGGCGCGGGTCGTCTTCCTCCCCCCGTGCGCGGGCAAGGAGGAAGACCCCGGAATTGCATAGGCCCAATAAGATCAATCCCTCCCGCGAGCGACGCCCACGGCGCCCGCCAGTCCCGGGCGTAGCGCTGCGCCAGTGGAACAAGAGCCGAAGCGCCACTCCAGCCTCCATGTCGTACGATACGCCAAGGAGAACGGAACCCGGGGCCGCGCGGAGTTTCCAGGGTGGGCGGTGAGGGCGAACATGGCCAATCGGACCGGAGGGATGGAAATCGAGTTGCCGAGCCGGAGAGGAGAGACTCACGCTATTGGGGTTGACCGTGGGTTGGAGCGGCCAACCCGCCAAGGTGGCTTGGCGCCACGTGTCGAAGGAGAGGGATCGGTGGGTCCGTCTGGCACGGATTGAGTTCGTCCCCCCCCCGATGTTGGAACAGAGTTGCCGTCCTCCAGAGCCGGTCTCCGGCGCCTTTCGGCGGGTCGGACAACATGTCGTAGCATCCGAAACCCGGTTTCGCCTTCATTCCATGGCACTTCTCACTCTATGAAGCGTCCCACCCCCGACCAATTGCACCTTCCCCAAGGCATCGTCTACAAGTGCATCCAATGTGGGCGTGGATGCATGGACTTCTTCGAGATCCCCGTTGACCGGGCTTCGGAGGAACGCCTCGGCGCCATCGACCTGAAGTCGCAGCAACAGGCGGCGCTGGACGAGGACCCAATCCAGCCGAGCCAATACGACCCGATGGACCGGGTGCTGTGCCGGTCGAACAATGCGTGCGTCTTCCTGACGGGGCAAAAGACCTGCGCCCTGCACCGGGCCTACGGTCCCAAGAACAAGCCGCAGGCGTGCATCGACTTTCCCTTCACTTTCGTCGAGACGCCTGCGGGGGCGTTTGCGGGCTTGTCGTTCGCCTGCACCGCGGTGTTGGAAGAGCTGGGTGATCCGCTGGAGGACCAGCGCGAGGAGTTGCTGGAGAACTTCACCGAGTCGGTTCATGTGAAGACCAGCGCCGAGCGCCCCCAACTGACGGGACGCCTCGCGATCGACTTTGACGCGTATCTGGAGCTGGAGCACGCGCTGGACGAAATCCTCTCGCTTCCAAACATCGCGCTGCCGGTCCGGTTGCTGGCGCAGGTGGAATTCGTGGACGTGGCGGTTCGGACATTCGAGGCGGCACGCCTGAATTCCCGTGGCGCCGGGCCGCGCCTGACGGACGAGGAACGCGCGGCGGCGGCGGCAACCTCCGACGGCGAGCTGATGAAGGGGCTCGCCAGCCGATTTCGCGCGGACAAGTGGGGGCGCCTTTTGATCCGTGCGCACCAGCGCAAGGGGACCCCCTCCCTGCATCGCGCCTTCGTTGGACTGGTGACGACGTTTCGCCAGACCTTCTGGACGAGGGTCGGCCGGCTTACCGCCCTGTCGCGCATCGGGCACAGCTACCTCACCCATGCGATGGGAAGTCCCAGGATCCGGCTGTTGCCGCTGCGCGAGCCGTTTCGCTACTCGGACTTCAAGCGCGTGAAGATCGACGCGATTCCCGGGTCCTATTGGGACCACCAGATGACGCGCTACTTGAGGCATCGGCTGTTTCGCAAGGACCTGTTGACGTCGGAGTCCGTCCGCACGGGACACCGGCTGATGCTCCTGCACTTCGCGCTGGTGAATTGGTACATCGTGGGGATGACGGCGTTGCAGAAGCTTGCGGCCCCCTCCCCGGAGATCGTCCGCGAGTCGATCCGGAGCGCGGAGCAGTACTATGTGCACCACACGACCCTTTCGCGGGTCCTGGAGACACAGCCGCTTCTTGGGTCGCTCGTGGATTCGGTGCTGTCGAACAAGCGATATGCGGCATCGATTGTGTATCCCCCCGTAAAGAGAACCAAGGGCGATTCGGTTTGGTGACGCGATGACCGGTCCGGCCACCCGGGACACCCGCTACTTCGATTACGCCGCGACCGCGCCGCTGTGCGACGAGGCGGCCGACGAGCTTGAGCGCTGGCGCGGCGTCGCGCTGAATCCATCGAGCATCCACCAGTCCGGCCAGCGCGCGCGGCGCCTGCTGGAGGAGGCACGGGATCGTCTGGCGGGACTGCTCGCCGTGCCGCCGGCGGAGGTGATCTTCACCGGCTCGGCCACGGAGTCGGCAAACCTTGCCCTGCGCGGCCTCCTGGCGGCGCCGTCGCGCGGGCCGGCCCGCGCGCGCACGGTGTTGTCTTCCGCCATCGAGCATTCCTGCGTGCGCGAGACGCTGGAGCATCTTGCGGGACCGGGCGGGATCAACGTGCGGAGGATGGAGGTACTGGATTCGGGACAGGCAGTCCCGCAATGGGATCGCGAGGAGGGCGTTCTTGATCTGCTTTGCCTGATGCACGCCAACAACGAGACGGGCGTGGTGCAGGACCACGGGGCGGCGTTGCGGCTTGCGGCGTTGACAGGTTGCGCTTGG
>CAYTRP010000484.1:1543-2960 GCA_964440195.1 uncultured Candidatus Sumerlaeota bacterium | reverse complement strand
CCCCGATGATCCCCATCTGGAGGATTACGCCACTATTCAGTCGGAAGCGGAACGTTGCGAGGCGATCGTGCGCCGGATGCTCGACTTCGCCAATCCCGAGGTCCGCTCCTTCGAGATCGTCGACGTGGAGGATCTCTGTCGCGAGGTGGTGGGATTCGTCTTTCACGATCCCGGCGACAGGCGCGTCGTTGGAATGGTGGAGCGGCGCGGCGATGTGCCGCGCATTCGCGGCGACCGGTCGCAACTCAAGCAGGCATTGCTCAACATCATCCTGAACGCGCGGCAGATCCTGCTGGATCACGAAATCGGCGAGGGCCAGGTGCTCGTGCGCCTCAGGCGGCTCCCCGGGCAGCGGGCACCGGTCGAGATCCTTGTCCACGACAATGGACCCGGGATCAGCCCCGAAGACGCCGAGAAGGCGTTCGAGCCGTTCTTCACGCGCCGTTCCGAAGGAACGGGGCTGGGCCTTGCCATCACGCGCCGCATCATCGAGGCGCATGCCGGATCAGTCGTGATCTGGCCATCGGCGGACGGCGGGACGAGTGTGGCGATCACGCTTCCCGCCGCCGAGGATGCCTGACTTGCGAGGTCAGATACTCAGAGTGACGCCAAGCCCCGGGGCATCGCCCAGGCTCAACAACCCGCTATCATCCATGACCTGTGGGCTCACTGGATTGTTCGAGATCAATGCCTCGGAATCGAGGTCCCAGCAGACGGCCGAGGAGCCGAGGTGCGTGGCCGCGGCAATGCCAATGCCGCTTTCGATCATGCAGCCAAACATGACCTGCCAACCGACGGTGCGGGCGAATGCGACCATGGCGCGCGCTTCCCAGAGGCCGCCGCACTTCATCAGCTTGATGTTGATTCCGTCGACCTTGCCCACGAGTGCCGGGAGCGATCGCGCGTCCTGGCAATCCTCGTCGGCAATGATTGGCAGCGGGGAATTCTTGTGCAGCTTCTCAAGCTGTTCGAGGTTCCCAATGGCCAGTGGCTGCTCGATGAACTCGATTCCCATGTCCGCCGAGGCGGCGATGCACTTCACCGCGTCGTCATAGCTCCACCCCGCGTTGGCGTCGACGCGAAGGATCTTGTCGGGTGCCGCCTCGCGAATCTGGCGCAGCGTCCTGATGTCGGTCGCGGCATCGCGGCCCAGCTTGATCTTCAGGTTTCGATAGCCGGCCGCTTCGTGCGTCTTCGCGACCATCTTCTCGTCGGTGTCGATTCCGATGGTGAAGGAGGAGGCCAATCCCTTTGGTGCCGCATAGCCCATCAGCCGGTACAATGGAGCACGCAACTCATGGCCGATGCGATCGTGCAGGGCGAGATCGAACGCGCATCGGGCGCTTGAGCAATGAGGGGCGATTTCCCTCGCGCGGCGACTGTGAAGATCGAGATCGTAAAGGTTCTCGGGCGTCAC
>CAYTRP010000484.1:0-1533 GCA_964440195.1 uncultured Candidatus Sumerlaeota bacterium | reverse complement strand
CACGCCCTCCACCATGCGCGCCACCAGCGGCATGGCCATTTCCACCGTCTCGCCATGGTAGCGCACCGGCGCCCCCTCTCCCGTGCCTCCTCCCTCCAGCGTCACAAAGAAAACGTGTGAAACAGTGGTGGTTCCACGCGAGATCCCGAAGGGATGACGCATCTGCAGGTCGAAAGGGCGGATATGGGCGCGCATGGGGAAACCTTGAATTTGGAATTGAGAATTCAGAATCCTGACAGGAGGGTGCCGGGGGAAGGGGAAAACGGAAGGATGAAGGGGGGCTTTGGCGGAGAATATTGCCGTTGAATTCCCCATCGAGGCAGCACATGGTCGCCGACCGAGTCGGCCAGTCTTGCCGACTTCTTAACCCAAACGGAGGACAGCGACGTGAGTCGCCGGGGCAGCAGGTCGTCATGAAGACCGCTTCGACGCCAAAGCGTCTTCTTTCCTTCGGCATCCGTGAGTTCCTCGGGCTGCTGGTCCTCGGCGGGCTTTGGGGGCTGTTTATAGGGTGCCTGATCCTGTTTACAGGGGGCATGGTTTTGCGCGTCATCTTGATTGCGTACTTTCCCGACGAGGTGACCATACCCGTGCCCGGGACCGAATACGCCATCGTGCATTCGAGCCCGGTCACCCACATCCTTCCTGCGAAGTATGATCGGGAGATTACCTACCTCGTAGGCGACGAGCTGGGCGCAATAACTCCCATGACGATAAACACGGCTGGCGCATACCCGATCAACTGCTACCTGATTCATTCTCCAAACGGTCCATTTCTGCGCCTTGAGGCCGCGACTGGAGACCACTTGCTGGACCTCCAGAACCAGACGACCTATATGGTTTCAATAGAGTGGGCGTATGAGCTGGGAGGTCCCGCTGGTTCCCGCCTCATCAACGGCGCCTTGATTGCCCAGCGGCCGGACAGGCTCTTGGGCGACACGGTTGAGGAAGAATACCTTGGGCGAATTGAAGGATGGTTATTCGGAATGCGCTTCATCCCCGCCTCCCGTTCGCCCGAAAGGGAAATCAAGGAAATTCAGATTCGCGATTGGTAGGGCTTCTCCGCCGCGCGCATGGCCGTCGTCACCGCGCACGCCACCGCCGGGAACCTTTCTCCAACACACGACGGGGGGATCATCCGGGATTCAACGAAAACGCGCCCGGAACATTTGAGGACCGGGCGCGGGTGATTGAGGTGTGCTGATGTGAGGATTCCGCGGGGACTCAGGAATCGGCTTGAGGCGTTTCCACCGCAGCCTCGGCTGCTGCGGCTTCCTGGGCAGCGGCGGCGGCTTGGGCGGCTGCTTCCCCCGCCTCGACGGCCGCGCGGTTGATGGCTTCGATGTCCACGCGCTTCTCAACCAAACGGGCCTTCTTGCCGCGCAGTTCGCGCAAGTAGTAGAGCTTGGCGCGACGTACCTTGCCGCGACGAAGAACCTTGATCTCCTCGATGCGGGGGCTGTGGAGGGGGAAAATGCGCTCGATGCCGACGTTGAACGACACGCGGCGGACGGTGAAAGTCTCGGAAACACC
>CAYTRP010000483.1:0-2971 GCA_964440195.1 uncultured Candidatus Sumerlaeota bacterium | reverse complement strand
CGCTCGACTCCAACAGCCGCCTCAAGGACCCCAACATCGTCGGCGAGCGCCACTATCGCGTCGCCACCGAGGTCCAGTTGCTCCTCCAGAAGTACAAGGATCTCCAGGACATCATCGCCATCCTCGGCATGGACGAACTCAGCGAACAGGACCGCCTCGCCGTCAATCGCGCGCGCAAGGTCCAGCGCTTCCTCAGCCAGCCGTTCTTCGTCGCCGAACAGTTCACCGGCCGCGCCGGCGAATACGTCCAGCTTGAGGACACGCTCTCCAGCTTCGAGCGCATCCTCTCCGGCGAGTTCGACAGCAACGACAAGTATCCCGAACAGGCCTTCTACATGTGCGGCGGCATCGAGCAAATGATCGCCAACGCCGAGAAGATGACGTCCTAAGGGATCTGGGAATTAGGATCTGGGATCTGGGAGTTGGGAAGTGGTGGCTTGAAACATCGGGGAAGGCCTTCATCCGCCGATCCCCAGATCCCAACTCCCAACCCCCAGATCCCAACTCCCAACCCCCAGATCCCAACCCCCAACCCCCAGATCCCAACTCCCATGGCCGACTTCCGTCTTCACATCGTCACCGCCCAGCGCGTCGTCTTCGACGAGCCGGTGACTTCTTTGACACTCCCCGGCGAGGAGGGCTACTTTGGCCTCCTCGCCCATCATGCCCCCATCGTCGCGGTGCTGGGCGAGGGCAAGATGACCCTGCGGCGCGGCAGTCGCGAGGACGAGGCCCGCATCAAGGGCGGCTTCCTCGAAATGAGCGACAACGTCGCCACGCTGCTCCTTGATGAACTCGAGGGGTTGGGCGGCATCGTGCGCGAACCGGTCGAGGAAAGCTGACCCGCACCTCTCCTCCAGACGGATCCCTTGACGTGCCGGAGAGTGCCCCTCGCCGGCCCGTTTCCTTTCCGCCCTCCCGCCGGTTGCGCGGATTCTGCTTTACAGAATTGCGCCCCTTGGGCTCTATGTTTCTTCAAACTTATTGAGGTGACTGCCCATGACTGGTCCCGCTTTCCGGCGGTCGGCGTTCACGCTGATCGAACTGCTTATCGTGGTGGCCATCATCGCGATTCTGGCCGCCATCGCGGTGCCCAACTTCCTCGAGGCGCAGACGCGCTCCAAGGTCACCCGCGCGGTCAGCGACATGCGGAATGTCGCCAACGCGTTGGAGACCTATGCCGTCGACAACAACGGTTGGTACCCTCCCAATGTGGAGTACCACTCGCGGGAGCCGCGCGCGAACCTGAACCCGAACGGCCTGTACTTCCACGCGCGCCTCCCCTCCTGGCTCTCGACTCCCGTGGCCCACATCAGCTCGATCCCCTCCGACCCGTTTGTCCAGGACCAGAGCACGGTGACGGCGGGCTACCCGTGGGACATGCAGGTGATCGGCAAGCGATACGTCTACAACAACTGGAAGTATCTGTTCCATCCCTCGACGACCTACACGGGGGGCGACGTGTGGAATGGAGCGATCGATTGGACTGGCTACTGGTTGATGTACAGCTACGGCCCGGACCGCGAGCCCTTCCACGGAGCCTCGGCGACATTCCTCCCCTACGATGCCTCCAACGGGACCATCTCCGCCGGGAACATCATGCGCACCCAGAAGGATGCCGGCGGCATCGGACCCCACCCGCGCACGGGGACGTTCTTCTGGAATTGACGATCCTGCCCACATGACCCATACTCATGGAGGGCACGCGTGGATTGGCCTTTCCCCTCCCGCCAATCGCGTGCTTGATCGTCCCCAGATTCAGGAGGTGGTAATCAATGCAACTTCTTCGCGGGATCCGCACAGCCTTCACGCTAATCGAATTGCTGATCGTGGTGGCCATCATCGCGATCCTCGCGGCCATCGCCGTGCCGAATTTCCTGGAGGCACAGGTGCGGTCGAAGGTCTCGCGCGCGAAGAGCGACATGCGAACGGTCAGCACCGCCCTCGAATCCTATCGGGTGGACAGCAACAAGTACCCGGCACCCATGGAGGCCTTCGCGACGGGCGACACAGGTTGGGGGGCCGGAGCCATTCCGGAACCGCCATTTCACTCCCGTACTTCCAGCCTTTTGACAACTCCCATTGCCTACATCGCATCGCTCCCCCTGGACCCATTTCGCACGACACGGGAACCACCCTTTCCGATGAGCGCATGGGTTCGGATTTTCAAGGATAGGCATATTTACTTTAACTTTGATTATTTGCGCGGCAAGTCCCCGGGAACATTCACCCCCGGAGCCCAGAACAACTTCACCATCGCCGAGCAACTTGCCGGTGCCTATCTCTTCTACTCCGTCGGCCCCGATGGCGACGAGACGAACGGGGCCGGCACCAACAGCGCCGCCAACTACCGCGACTACGATCCCTCCAATGGCACCATCAGCGAAGGAAACATTTTCCGGACCCAAAAGAACGGCGAGCTTCTCGGGGTTCATCCGCACTTCTACTGATCCAGTCGCTGTTTTACCTTTGTCTGACCCGCGACCGTGCCGAGTCACCCCGTTCCACGGCATAGGGCACTTTGCCCTTTTGCGTATCCTCCGCCTTGGGATGATTAGGGCATTTTGCACTGAATTGTAGCCGCCACGACGGCTTTGCCTTCGCCGATCCCGTGGAGCCCGTGCTGTTTTGATCCCTCGGGATCGGGCGCATCTGTTGTTCCCAACCGGATCAGGCGGACCTCCAAACCCACGAAAAAACAAAAGCCAGCACAGGGTTCGCGGAGAAACAAAAAGGACAGGAGAACGGGATGGACGGAATATGAAACAAATCGTTGCTGGCTCGCGCCTTCTTTTTCTCCGCGCCCTCTGTGAACTCTGTGCTTCAAAATCCGTTTTTGAGTGGAAGCAGTTGGCTCGGGATCGCAGTCCAGTGCCTCTCCCCGCGCTGACGGAAACAAAGTCAAGATGCACCCTTCGGGATCAGCCGTTGGCAATGCCCAGAGGGATACAAGAAATTGCAAAATGCTCTA
>CAYTRP010000482.1:0-2975 GCA_964440195.1 uncultured Candidatus Sumerlaeota bacterium | reverse complement strand
GCAGGTGCGCGGCACCCCCATGCGATGGCATGGGGCCCGGCATCCATTTCTTCCGTTCCAGCCGCGTCCACATCGCGTTGTCGTCTCCGTCCTGTTGGTCGAAGTCCCCCGCCGTGCCGCGCACCCCAATGGTCAGCGTGCTATCACTCCACGCCGTCGATGTCGAGGCCGGATTGTACACGATGATGACCTCGTCCATAAGGGGGCGGAAAGCCCATCGGCTCCATGAACCCCTTCAGGCCCGACTCCATGAAGCTCCCAGCACCCGGCGAGAAGCCCCCATCCACCCGCCGGGCGAACAAGCTTGCCCCACGGTCGCGCGGCGTCGCTCTTCTTGTCGCATTCCACTTGGGGGGATGCGATGCAGGCCAAACTGTGCAAGCGCGTGCGTGAACTGGTCGCAAACGGCTGGGAGCCGGTGACGACGACGGACACGACCGCCTCGCTGGTGGGGCGCCGGCCCTTCGCGTGGTGGCTCTTCCTGATCGTGCTCTTCCTGTTCCCGCTGTTCGGCGGCCTCCTGTACATCATGTTTTGGCTGGCAACCTCGCGGGCGACGGTCTTCCTGCACATCGAGAACGACGAGTTGGCGATCTCCGGGGACGAGTGGCTGATCCGGCTGCAGGATGCGCAGAGGCAATTCTATGTGGAGCGCCAACATCAGATCAAGGAGAGGGGATTCCTGCCGGTCATGTGGCCGCAGTTGATCGTGACGGCGCTGCTGCTGGTTCTCTGGTTCTACATTTTCAAGACGATCCTGCTCAAGTAGCGCGTCTTTGACGACTGGTATCCTCGACCCGCAGACGGATCGCCCGAGGAAGGCAGTCGGCAACCCGACGAAGCGCGCCGTGGAGGACGTGGAGGACGAGATGGGTCATCACTCCTCCCCGTCGGCCTTCTCATCGTCTTCGGGAGTGTGCCTGACAGGGTTTCCATCCTCATCCACGGGAATAACGTATCGGAAACCGATGTTATAAGATTGAAAACCAGGGACAGCAAGTTGTCGCGTCTGAAGAGAAACGCGCCTCTCGTTAGAGTCGTACGCCCCACCGCGAAGGACCGTTAAGCCATTCTCCATGGATGACGTAATCTCCGCGACATTACCGAGAAGGAACGTGACGCCGGATTCCGTCCTATCATGCGTGAACGCGTAGAAAAGCTCAGGACCGGACTCCGTATGACGACCAACCGGAACAACTTTCAACTCATCGACTTCATCGCCCCACGGATACCTCGTGTTGCCAGCGGCGGCGTCCCATTCTTCCTCCGTAGGTAGTCTATGAACGAAGCCAGTTTGCTGGCTGCGCCAGCGGCAAAACTCTTTGGCATCCCACTTTGAGATGAAGACCACTGGGAGTCCAGCTTGTCCAGGTGGATAAGTTCGCCCTCTCCATGCGAATCGTTGATGATAGGCATAGACGCCTTCCCGGTCGAAGTCGCACACGGGCGGAGGATGCCCGGTATAGTCGAGAAACTCGAGCCATTGCTTGTTGGCGACTTCATGCTCGAGCATGTAGAATGGCTCCTCCACCCCGTCGCGGACAAGAATCATTGACTGCGTCAAAGGGCGGTCTGGCGAGTACCAGACTTCATAGTCCAAGCGGCGGGAAATTTGCGGCCATGCCTCTGTCTGCGAGTAGCAGAGGGAGGCCGCTAACAGAAGGGCTATTGTGATCTTTGCCGCTCTCATAGTCAGTACCAATAACAAGGAACTCTCCACGGGTTGTTGGGATTTCCGCTGGCATTGGATTCCGAAAGCACGCTTCCAACCTGATCGTAGTGGAATCCACCTTCATCAAGATTACGGTGGGCACGCCCTGACGTTCCCGCTGCCGCGCGGGTGCCTGTCCTCCGAAATCCCGATGAAGGAGGGTTGTGCTTCACTGTGATGGAGTTCGAGAAGTGGGGCGCTTCGCGGAGCATTGCCCGAAGTATCCTTAGGGCGAACAGGAATGGCTATTGATTACCTCGTCGGGCTACAATTTGTCAACCCTGACCTCCACGAAAAAGCTCGACGACATCGCCACGCGCTACGGCAAGAAGGCCGCCATCTTCCCCGGCACCATTCACCTCGCGGCCGCCGTCGTATGGCTCATTTGACGACACGCCCTAGTAAATCCCCCAAACGTCCCCCGCCGTCGGCGCCACCCCGAAGTACCGCCAATGCCACGGCTCCTCTATGTAACCCGTCTCGCCGATGTTCGTCGCCGTGTACGTCTGCCGCCACCCATAATCCGCCCCGTTGTTTATCAACCACAGGTGCGCGGGGCTGTTCTTGCCGATGAAGCTCCCCCCCGGCACCGACGCGAAATCCACCGTCGTCCCCAACTGGTGCTCGCTGTGGCCCGGCGGCGCGCTCGAGCGTTGCGCCAGGTTGCTGTCCACATTGTTCAGGTAGATCGTCGTCTGCGAAGCCCCCGACCGGTACGGCGACAACGCATACAGGTCGATCCCCTGCACGGCCGCCGCCGTGCGCATGGCGATGAAGGCATCGAGCGCGTCCTGGCGCAGCCGGTAATCCCGGCCGGCGATCCGCGTCGTGTACGCGAACGGAATCACCGCCAGGTCATCCGCCTCGTAATTGATCGGCACCCCCCACCATCGATTCACCAACTCCGATCCGATGGGCAGGTTCCCGAAGGAGGCGATGTTGTCCACGTTGAACGGGTGTGGCCGCGTGGCCCGCGTGCGAGTGAAATACCTGATCTGATTGTTAAAGATGATTTGCATCCACTCCTGGTCCGTCTGCTGCACGATGTAGTAAGTCCCCGCGATGGACGAACCGTTCTGCAGCGTCCCGACCACCGTCGAGCTTCCCCCGCGCGTGCTCGGCTCCGTGCGCACGCTCACATTCTGGAAGATGCGCCACGGCGTGTCCGGATCGGCCCCCAGCGGATCGATCTCAACCGCGACCAGCGTCAGGTCCTGACGCCGCCCCGTCTGCTCCGCGATTTGTGCCTCCCGCGCCGCCAGCA
>CAYTRP010000481.1:0-2978 GCA_964440195.1 uncultured Candidatus Sumerlaeota bacterium | reverse complement strand
TTTGGGAATAACTTCAACAACCGGTGCTAGGAATCGATCGGTAGCGCCGTTGACTTTTGGACGGCCTTTCGCGAAGGGGCATTCGGGGCTTCTCCACACCCATTCGTTGGCTATCTCATCCTTGTTGAGGACTGTGAGGAGTCGAGGAAGGAAAGGGGGGTGGAAAGGTCCGGGTTCAGCGTGTTTCCCGAGTTTGTGGGAGCATCATATCTCCGAAGATTCCAGATCCTTTGCCAGAAGTTGGTCGCGGAGAACCTGTATAGCTGCGGCACGCTTATCGGTTCACCAACGGGGAGTCACGATGGAGCCTATCGGGAGTATTGCGAAATGACAGGCATGAAGCGTTTCGTTGCCGGGCTTGCCGCGGCCGTGTCGGCGGCGGCGGCTGAAGCAAAATACAGGGAGACGGGAAAAGCGGAGCCGCAAGGATTCGCCGACCCGACTCCGTGACCAGGAGGTGGGATTTGTTTCGTTTGTTGATACCATGCGTCGTCATGGCGCTGGTGGGTTGTGGGCAGACGCCCGTGGGGCAACGGGCCGAGGTGACGGGAAGCGTGGTGGCCTTGGGGGAGAGGTTGCCGGACTTTGAACTGACCACTTACGGCGGTGAGTCGCACCGCCTGTCGGATTGGCTGGATGGCGAGCATTTCACGGTGGTGATCTTCCACTCGCCGACCTGTCCCTGCGCCCGCAACTGCGCGGAGGCAATCGTGGAGACCATCACCGCCGAAGATTACCCCGACGTGCGGTTTCTGGGGATCCTCTCCGAGCCCAACTGGGATACCGAGTGGTTGCGCCAGGATCTGGAGGCACAGCAGGAGTCGGGTCTGGTGACTTATCCCGTCGTGATTGATCGCGACCAGGCGGTCATGCTGGCATGGGGGGTGGAGCGCGTTCCGACCGTCTTCGTGGCGGACAAGGAGGGACGCCTGCGGTATTGGGGTGCTCCGGAATCGACGTTGGAGCCGGGGCTGACCGGGTACAATTTCCTGCTGAAGGACGCCCTGGATGCCCTGCGGGCCGGCGGCGAACCCAAGGTCACCCACTTTGATTCCATTGGCTGCCTGATCGGTCGACGGCGCGAGGGGTGAGGGGGGGAGGTCGTGCTTGACCCAGCGGCGGGGAGCGGAGGTTCTGGTGCCTGGAATGACGAATCCCCCCGGCGAGGTTCGCGTGCGCGTTGCAGCCCATTCATTCAACCTGGTTTTGCTTCTGCTTGGCCTGGGGTGTCTCGTCGGATGCGCCACGAGGCCGGAGCCGCCCATGGGAGTGCGCGTGGCCGTGCTCGACGGGCGCGTCGACCCGATGCACGCGGAGACGCGCCGGACGCAGAGCGGCTTCCTGCTGGCCGACCGCAACCGCTTTGACGACGGGAACGCCGGCCGGCACATGGCGGACGCGTTGTCGCTTGAGGTGGACAAGATCTGGGGCGTCCAGACGCACCCTCGCCCCGACGTCGGGGCGATGATGGCACAGAAGGAGAGGCTGCTGGCGCTGATCGAGCCCGGCATGACGTCCGGCGAACGGTACGACTTTCTCCTGGGCATTGATCCCGTGGATTACGGCAAGGAACTCAATGCCGACTATGTGCTGGTTCCGTTCGTGCGGGAAGCGCGCATGATCCAGAATCGCACGGTCTTCTGGTGGTACAGCAAGGTGGCGGTGAACCTTCAATTGTGGGATGTGGACAAGGGCGAGGTGGTCTGGGAGTGGAAGGGCAGTCACACGGGCTACTTCCGGTCCCAACGCTGGGTGATGGAGGACCTGGCGGAGCGTGCCCGGCGCTCGCTGGCGCGCAAGCAGGTGATCGTGGTGCAGTAGGCCCGAGTTTGAGCCGCCCGCCCGGGGCGGTTCTGTTTTGCATTCGCGGCGGTCGAGGCTTCGCGGCGAAGGCACGGCGATTTATCCGGGGGTTTGAGGACGGTCGCGCAGCATGCGGCGGGCTTCGCCGATCATGGTGAAGGTCTCCAGGATTGTCTTGCCGAGTTGCATCTTGCTGGGTCCCACCTTGCGGTCGTAGCGCAGGACGAAGGGTACCTCGCGGATGCGCGCCCCCAAGGCGGCATAGCGCACCAGGAGTTGGTCGGTGCAGGCGAACCCGGCGCGGGTGAGCAGTTCGTCGCCCCAACGCTCGAATCCGCGCCGGACAAGGTCCGCGCGGTAGGCGCGGTATCCGCACGTGTAGTCGCGCACGCCATCGAGCGGCATGGTCAGTTGGAAGAGATACCGCGCCCCGAGCGACATGATCTGGCGATGGATGGGGACCCCGACCTGCCGGCTTCCCGGGCGGTACCGCGAGGCGATGACAATGTCCGCGTCGTCGCGCCGAAGCGCCGAAAGCATGCGCGGGATGGCCGAGGGCGGGTGCGTGTCGTCCGCATCCATGCAGACGATCACGTCGCGGAGGGGATGGGTTGAGCGTGCGAGGGCGCCCCGCAGCCCCGTGACGATGGCGGGACCCAGGCCACGGTTCTCGCGGTGGCGGATGACTTCGATGGAAATGCCCAGACGCTTCCCGGTCTCCTCGGCAACTTCGGCGGTCTTGTCGATGCAGCCGTCATCCACGACGATCACATGGGGATGGATGCTCGGCGGGAGCTTGGAAAAGAGGCGCCGGTAATCGTGCAGCAAGGGAGGGAGACACGCTTCCTCGTTATAGGCGGGCAGGGCGATGAGGAGGCGCATAAGGAAGTGTGAAGGGTGAGGGGTGAAGAGTGAAAAAAGGGGAAACCTGGTTCGCCGTTTGTTGCTGCCCGTCCATGCTGGTCCGTGATCCCTCGAAAGGAAATCTGCCCGGCCAATGTTTCGGCCGGGCAGGGTGGGTGCAAGAGGGGATGGTGGCTTGCGGGACTACTTCCCGGCGGCGAACAGCTCCGCAACCTTGTCCCAATTCACGACATTCCAGAATGCCGCGATGTAGTCGGGGCGGCGATTTTGGTAGTGAAGGTAGTAGGCGTGCTCCCACACGTCGAGCCCGA
>CAYTRP010000480.1:0-2992 GCA_964440195.1 uncultured Candidatus Sumerlaeota bacterium | reverse complement strand
GCTCAGCTCCTCCATCTGTTCTGCACCATCGATGACCTGTGCAAGCCCATTGAGATCTCGCTCGACGCCCGCGCCCTTGGCCGTGCTCCGACCCGGGTTCCCTCGCTGGCGACTTCCGAGATCATCACGATCCTCGCGAGCTTTCACCTCTCCCACTATCGCACGTTCAAGCGCTTCTACACCGAGTGTGTGCTCGTGCATTTGCGCGCGGAGTTTCCCAAGGCACCCTCCTACCAACGATTCGTGGAGCTCATCCCCCGGACCCTGCGAACGCTGGCCTGTCTGGTTCCCCGCTTGTTTGGCCCTTGCACGGGCATCTCCTACATTGATTCCACTCCTCTTGCGGTTTGCAAGAACCCGCGCATCGCCTCCCACCGCGTCTTTGCGGGAGTGGCCACGCGGGGCCGGACCTCGGTCGGATGGTTCTTCGGCCTCAAGCTCCACGTCGTCATCAATCATCTGGGAGATCTGCTGGCCGTGCGCGTGACCGAGGCAAACCGCTCCGATCTGGCCCAGGTGCCCTTCCTGGCCAAGCGGCTCTTCGGCCTTCTGTTTGGCGACAAAGGCTACATTGGCAAGCAGATGCGGGAGGAACTGGCGGGCAGGGGACTGAAGCTCGTGACCAAGGTGCGCCGCAACATGAAGCCTCAAACGCTGAGCCCCGAGGAACGCCAGCTTTTGCGCGGACGCGGCCTGGTGGAGACCGTGGTGGGACTGATGAAGTCCGTCTGCCAGATCGAGCACAGCCGCCACCGCTCGACGGCCAACTTCATGGCGCACCTGCTCGCGGGCATCGCCGCCTACTGCTTTCTGCCGGAAAAGCCGCAAATCACCCTGCGGCCCGACCGCAAACACCGCGCAAGTGGGGCAATGTCAGTCGCCAACGGGGCTGCGTAATCCCGAACTCGCGTAAGAATAGGAAAAACCCAACAATTTCACGGAATGTATCTTCGGGGAGATGGCTTTGCAAGTCGGTTTTGGCCGGAGGAGGAGACGGCTGCGAGGCGTCGTACTGCCTCAAATGCCCTGCAGCAGATTCTCCATCAGCCGTCTTGGATGGTGCACCAAGGCTCTGTGGACCAGGATGGGGGGGAAGACTGCCCAGCAAAAGAGGATGGCAAAAAGCATCAGCCAGAACTTTGGAAACGCTGTCGGCTCGATTTCATACGATACCATTGTTCCATCGCCGCCACCGCCAAGCCTGATGACTCCCGTCTTGGGGATGAGTGGAGCAGACTGAGTCAGATATGTTCCGTGCTTGAAGGAGATGGATCGCTCCGTGAGGGCAATGATCTCAAAATTGCCGCCAGACATTGCAAGCTTGAGTCTGTCGAGAGTTTCGGCCGGGCTTTTCGCGACTCTCTTGGTGCCGGTTATCATCTTCCGTCTCCCGCGGCAATACTCTCCCATTTGACGGTAACGGATGGCGGCGTTAGCCGCAACGGGATTCTATTCGTCCAGGCTTCCCACCGCGAGCTTGTTCGCCAATTCTCGCACATAGCCCGGGTGTCCGGGATTGCGCGTTTCGAGTACCTGCCGTGCGAGCAGCGCGCGCGCTTCATCCTTCTGGCCACGTTCAGCGAAGATAATGGCCATCACGATCCGTGGAGGATCGCTGGCGCCCATGTTCTCGGATCGGGCATTCCACTCCGCCAGGATTTTGTCCCGACTTGAGAAGCGATCGAGGAACGGGAGGCCCTCGAGTTCGAGACAGCGTCGAACATCGTCGACAACACCGTCGTCGAATCGGGCGTGCCACCAGATATCGCGGCTCTCCTCCGAGGTCTCCCCAAGGCGCGCGCGCACGCAGCAGTGGTACTCCTGAATCCATGATCCGTCCTGTCCTCCTCCATGGTGCCTCGCGACTTCCGGAACGTGGACGCCGAGATTGACGGTGAATAGTCCGTGAAGGTTTTCCCGAAGCCCGGGAATGACAGTCGCGCCGGGAGGATCCGCCGCGCCCATCTGAATGCTTACGACTTGGGTGAGGCCGTCTTCCGTAAGACGGTTGAAAGTTCGCCCACGGGCTTTGAAACCGCGAGCCTTCAAGAGCGGTCGCAGAGCGGCCTGGATCTGATCGACCGCGTGGGCGTAACCGGACTTTGCCATTGGACCTCCATCAGGCCTGGCCTGTGTTCAAACACCCTCTTGAAATGTCGTAGAGGGCGAATCCCAACGATGATTTCAACCGCAGAAAGGCGCAAAGAGGGCATCTTGTGCCTTTTGCGCCTTTTCGCGGCTCTCTCAAGGTTGCCGGGAACACCACGGAGATGTACCCGGCTTGGCGCCAGGCTTACAGCAGAGCGGGTTACTCCCGCGCCGCGACGATCCCCCGCCGTTCCAGTTCGCCGACCACCAGCGCGACGCTTTCCGCAAGGTCGTGCTTCGCCGTGTTCACGACGAGCGCCGGGTCTTCCGGCTCCTCGTAGGGGTCGTCGATGCCGGTGAAGTTCTTGATCTGTCCCGCGCGGGCTTTCTTGTAGAGGCCCTTGGGGTCGCGTTGCTCGCAGGTGGCGAGGTCCGCCTCGACGTAGATTTCGAGGAAGCTGTCCGCGTTCTGCAACTGCTTGGCGATCTCGCGGTCTGCGCGGTAGGGGCTGATGAACGCGGTGAGGTTCACCACGCCGGCGTCCGTGAAGAGCTTGGCGACCTCGCCGATGCGACGGATGTTTTCCACGCGCGCCTCGGCGCTGAAGCCGAGGTCCTTGTTGAGCCCTTGGCGAATGTTGTCGCCGTCGAGGAATGCGCGCACCGCGCTCGTGGAGGTATCCGGCGACTTCGTTGGCGAGCGTGGACTTGCCGGAGCCGGACAGGCCCGTGAACCACACCGTGGCGCCCTTGTGCCCGTTCTGGGCCTCGCGGTCGGCGCGCTTCACGCTGTGTTGGTGCCACGTCAGGTTGCGGGACGCGGCGGCTTCCTCGGCGGCCTTCTGGCGATAGGCGGCGATGAGGATGGCGCTCGTCTCCGGGCGGATGATGCGGGGGTCTGGCG